>JBFGJU010000006.1:0-20342 GCA_041577035.1 Thermodesulfovibrionales bacterium
CAAGCCAGAGAAAGAATGACAGAGCTTACAAATGAGCTTGTCCAGAAAGAAGAACTGCTTGTGGAGACAGTCGAAGCTCATGAGCAGGAAAAACAGCTACTCCAGAGCACTATCAACGATTTTGAAACAGCTATTAAACGACATGAAAACGAAACAAAAACACTGAACATAAATCTTTCAGGAGTAAAGAGTCAGGCGGATGAATACCTTAAGATGTATCAGGAGGTTGATAATCAGAGGAAGGAGCTTGACGAAAGGCTTTCCGAAGCATTGAAAAATATGTATGAACTCAAGAATGAAAATGAACGGCAACAATCTGAAGTCTCATCAAAAGAACAGGAGCTTTTGAATCTCCAGCAGGAGTTTAATTTAGAAGTTCATGCCCTGAATGAGAAAATTGAACGGGTGAATGCTGATGTTGATAAACAGGTTGCGATCTCTTCGGAAAAGGCCAAAGAAATGAGCCAGATGGCACAGGAAAAGATGGATCTGCTTGAAAGAATCTCTGCTTTAGAGGGTACATTTGACAGAGTGCGAAAAGATAAAGACAACGAAATAGTAAAGATGAGAGATCAGTTAGGGACGTCTTTCATGAAGATCAGCGAGCTCGAAAACAGTCTCAAGGTCAGCTTGAATGCAAATATCGATCTACGCAAAAAGCTTGAAGCAAAACCCGAAAGTGTATACATTGAAGAAGACAAGACAGCTGAACCACTGCGGGCTAAACCAGAACCGAAACCTGAGCCTGAACCGGCACCACGGCCTGAAATAAGGGATTTAATAGTCTATAACGAGAGGAAAAATTGGCTATCGTATATTAATTATGCTTTTCTGTTTGTTCTGCTCATTATATCTTTGCTCATCCTTTATCGGACCTTTGTGTTTACATCCCAGCCACAAAGGCCGTCTGAGCTGTCCGCTCTGTACGACCTTACGTATGACGAAGTATTTACGCTTTTGACCCGGGATCAATCGACTGATAATATCAAAGTGCAGGCAACCATGGTTTCAGAATTACTTATGCGCAGGGAGAATGCCGGCAGAATCCTTTCCCAGTTCGATTTCAAACGGTTCTATTACCTGAAAATCAACATAAATGCCTTAAAAGGATCATTAAGTCAGAAATTCATTGATAATCCTCGCGAAGGCATATTAATTACCGACGGTGACCAGGAAGTTCGTCCCGCTCAGGGAGTTGCACTGGAAAATGTTAAAACATTCTACAAGAAAGATGAGCCGGTTTCATTATCGTTCCTGTACATTATTCCGAAAGATCGTACGGTGTCAGCCCTTAAGAGGCTTGAACTGGTTTTGAGTGATAGGGGTGAAGCAGTTCAAATGAGCTGGGATGTCCAGAAACTGAAGGCGGATAAAATCATCCGTTAATAACGTTTAGCTCGTTATCGCCTGAATCTTTCATTTCCTGAGAAAGTATTCGTTATTAAGAAACAATGATCTGTTCAAAAAGATAATGATACATTCCGCGCAGATTAATTATGTATAGATTTCTTATTCTCTCAATTATCGCTGGAATACTGGCAGGGACGATTGCGTACCGAAAAGGCAGAAATTATTTTATCTGGGCAATCATCTGTTTCTTTTTCCCCCTCCTTATCCTTATTCTGCTGCTTTTGCCTCCGATACTTTCGGGAGGAAGAACAAAACAGTGCGCATATTGCGCACGGATTATCAATGAGTCGGACAGAGCATGCAAATACTGCAGCAGAGAACAGCCAATAAACCTGGTCCAGTGCAAAGAGTGCGGAAGTTATGTGCCGGAAAAACATTCATGTGAGCACTGTGCTAAAAAGATGAGATCCTGAAAAAACGGAAGAAAGACGTCTAGTTTTTATTGCCGCTTCTGTAGAATCCAATAGCTGCCTTGGAAGAAAATATCAGAATTCTTTAATCCCCTTTAAATACCGGGCAAATTCATCTTCGGGCAAAGGTCGGGAAAAGAGATAACCCTGCACTTCATCACACCCTTCGCTGCGTAAGAAATTAAACTCATCCTCTGTTTCTACGCCTTCGGCGATAACTTTTAAATGTAATTTGTGAGCCAGGATGATAATTGCTGAAATAATAGACGCATCACTGGAACTTGCAAGAGCGTTTGAAATAAAAGAACGATCAATCTTTAAGGCATTTAGCGGGAGCTGCCTCAAATAATTTAGCGATGAATAGCCTGTGCCAAAGTCATCAACTGAAATTAGTACGCCCATATTTCTTATTTCGCGCATGATTGCAACAGCTTTCTCCGGGTTATCCATAACGGTGCTTTCAGTTATTTCCAGTTCCAGGTTTTCGGGGCTCAACTCGGCATCGCGCAGCGCAGCAGAGATGGTTTTCAGGAGAGCAGGATTTTCAAACTGACGCAGAGATAAGTTAACAGAAATATTGAGTGATTCAAACCCGGCCCTTTTCCATTCCTTGGTTTGTAAACAGGCAGTTCGAAGCACCCAATCGCCAATCGGCACGATAAGGCCGGTTTCTTCGGCAAGCGGTATAAATTCTGCCGGTGCAACAGATCCCATTTCTGGAGACGCCCATCGCAGGAGCGCTTCAACCCCACGTATATTTCTGCTTTGGGCATCGAGTATTGGCTGATAGTGCAAAAGGAACTCTCCCTTTTGTAGCGCATTCCGAAGATTGCCCTCAAGGGAGAGTTTTTGCAGCGCGTCGGCATTCATTGACTTTTCATAGTATTGATAATTATTTCTCCCCTGTTTTTTTGCCTGATACATGGCTATATCCGCATGTTTGAGCAGACTATCAACATCAGTTCCGTCAGATGGATAAATCGAGATGCCGATACTCGTCGTAATAACAATTTCCCGTCCACTCAATATAAAAGGCTGAGATAGTTCCTTGACTATTCTGCGAGCTATTTTAGCTGCATCGTGAACATGAATAATTTCGTTCAGCAGAATAATGAATTCATCTCCGCCGAGACGAACTACGGTGTCTGCAACATCATTCTCACTCAAACGGGCAATAGAATCGCTTTTGCGCAGAGTTTTTTTGAGTCTCTCACCGACGTCGATTAAAAGCTGGTCGCCTGCAGTGTGGCCAAGGGTGTCGTTAATCCGTTTGAAGAAATCGAGGTCCAGAAACAGCGTCGCTAATATTCGATTATGTCGGTCAGCAAGCGCGAGAGCCCGGACCATGAATTCCTTGTAGAAGGTGCGGTTTGGCAGACCGGTGAGACTGTCATAATAAGCTAACAAGTTAATTTTATCTTCAGCACGCTTGCTTTCTGTAACATCTTTGAGAAGAAGGACAGACCCGCTCATATTCTCATGATTATCCAATATAGGATTAACTGAAACAGTCAACCATATTTCTTTTGAAGACAAAAAACCTTCTTTAGTAACATGGGTCTTATTTTCTCGCATAAATTCTATTGGAGACTGATTATCTGAATAATCTATTGCTGAAAAAATATCCGCATAGTTTCTGCCAAGTATTTCATCAAAGGAGCAGTCCAGAAAAAGAATGGTTGCCCTGTTGACCTTGATTATGTTGTATTTTTCATCGAGCAGCAACAGCATATCTTTTGTTGAATCAAACGTGATGCGCCAGTCATCAGACGCTTTCTTCAGAGCGTTACTATAGTCCACCAGGGTATTGATTGCATTAAATGATGTTTTCCTGACGATATAAAACCCTGAGACAACCAGAATTGAAACTATAGCAAGCAGGATTGCAATAGAAAGCGAAGGAATGTAGTTAAGAATTGCGAAGAGAACTCTCGTATTAATAAAAAAAAGTACGCATACAATAAGAAAAATTATCCACGTAAGGATTTTCGTTCTTTGCTGAATGGACTCAATAATGATGCCTTGATTCGGAACATCTTTATTATCTTTCATATATAGTCGATCTGATTTGTAAAATTATATCAAAGAGAACTAACCATTATCTGATATAAGCTTCGGTTACATATCTGCGCATCATGCGGTGGCTGTTGAAGTAATAGGCGTTTTTGCCAATGGCATTCTGCATCATGCGGATCCAGACAGGCCTTTCGTTATAATAAATAGGCATGATTTTCTGTTCGAGTTTGTGATACAGGTCATCTGAATCTCTGGCATCGGCATCACTACCGGGATTTAGTTCATCAGGAGTCGGCCCAATTGCCCAGCCGGTAAATCCTTCTATATGTCCTTCGATCCACCATCCGTCAAGAACACTGAAATTCAAGACCCCATTGTGCGCGGCCTTCATGCCGCTGGTACCAGATGCCTCAAGCGGCCGCAATGGTGTATTCAGCCACACATCAACGCCGGAAATAATCGTGAGTCCCGCAGCCATATCATAATTCTTAAGATATACAATCTTGATCCTGTCTTTCAGATATTTCTTGTGTTCGAATATATTTCTGATCAATTGTTTGCCCGGTTCATCTTTTGGATGGGCTTTCCCCGCATAGACGAGCTGGATTTTATCGCTTCCTATTTGTAAGAGCCGCTCCACATCCCTGAACAGGAGATCAGCCCTCTTATAGGTGGTTGCCCTCCGTGCGAACCCTATGGTCAGTATGTCCGGCGAAAAATCTGTGCCGGTTACTTTTTTAATATGCGCGCACAGACGTTTTTTTGCCTCCTGGTGAGCTTTCCACAGTATCTCATCGGGAATCCTCCCTACTCTAACGAACAACTCTGGTTCGTTTGCCCAGCCCGGTAGATATTCATCATAAACAGTTTTAAAGCTGTCACATGTCCAGGTGTACGAATGGACTCCGTTCGTGATCGCGGATATCTCATACCCGGGAAACATACTTTGGGATACTTCTCCGTGCTTTTTTGCCACGCCATTGATATAGCGGCTGAGATTGAGGGCCAGCAAGGTCATGTTCAGATTATCTGTGCCGCCAAGATCATGGAGCACCGGGAACGGGATAAACTCACCTAATATCTTATATACGAGGTCATAGGGAAATTTGTCATGACCGGCTTCAACCGGGGTATGCGTGGTAAACACACAAAGATTTTTCACGGAATCAGTATCCCATACCAGTTGTTCATCCCAGACATCCTCAATTGGCTTTTTGTACCTCTTGAGCAATTCAAGAGTTAACAGGCTGGCGTGACCTTCGTTCATATGATATTTCTTTATTTCGAACCCCATTTCATGGAGCATGCGTACTCCACCAATACCGAGCACTATTTCCTGTTTCAACCGGTAGGTCTCATCCCCGCCGTAAAGATAAGAGGTAATCGCCCGGTCTTCCGGTGCATTCTCCGGCAGATCAGTGTCAAGGAAGAATACTGGCACAAAACCACCCGTAAGACTTGCTACTGTATACTGCCACGCCTGAACAGATACCTCTCTCCCTTCAATCAGAATAGTTATTTTGTGCCCGAGAAGTTCCATGTATGTAGCGGGATCCCATGCAACAGGCTGTTCAGTCTGTCCGCCGTTGTCATCAATCTCCTGCTGGAAATATCCCTTGCTGCTCAGGAGCGTGACAGCTATCATGGGAAGATTAAGGTCGGCTCCGGACCGTATCGTATCTCCCGCAAGCACACCCAGTCCGCCACTATAGGTGGGAATGTCATTATGGACTCCGATTTCCATGGAAAAATACGCGATCTTTGGTTCTCGCGTCAGTTCAAAAAGCTGCTGATTATTATTCTGCATGGCCGAACTATTGTAAGCTATTGCGAGTCATAGAAACAATCTTTAGCTATTGCTGTTAAGTACCATGAGTTCACGATAGTCTTTAATAGTCGGGAAATCCGATGATATCTCTTGGGCGCCTGTTTTTGAGCTGGGGATGGACTTCAGCACGATATATCGTATGCCGAATGTGCGGGCGGTTCGCAATACTGCTTCTGTATCATCGATCAAGAGCGTCTGCTCTTTTTCGAATCCAATCTGTTTCTGTACTTTTTTCCAAAAAGCAAGCTCTTCTTTTGGATGGCCTATTTCGAATGATGTGATGACAGCTTTAAAATATTTTCCCAGTTTTGTCTTTTTTAACTTCATATCAAGGACTTTATAATGTGCATTCGTTACGAGATAGAGATGCTTCTTATGGCGCTTCAGCATTGAAAGAAAATCCTCAACATGGGGATGCACTTCTATAAGGTGTTTTATCTGCTCTTTCAGAGCAGGGATATCTATGTCTACCTCCTGAGACCAGAAGTCTATATCTGTCCAGTTTAGTGTAGCTTCGTGTTTTTTGTACTTTTTGAAGAGTATTTTTTTTGCCATACCAAAAGTTATTTCGTTTTTTTCAGCATATTTTTCCGGGAGGAGATGCTGCCAGAAAAAATCATCAAAGTATTTATCCAAAAGAGTTCCGTCCATGTCCAGAAGCACATAGGGGATATCCTGAAGAGGGATCTGCAGTTTCAGAATTTTCCCCTCAGATTCTTGAATAGGAAAGGCTGGTCAGGAAAATGTGCGCAGCGTCGAAAAGAGAAATCCGGTGAAACGCAAACAAGTATTCCTTTACGGT
This sequence comes from Thermodesulfovibrionales bacterium, assembly GCA_041577035.1. Classification (GTDB taxonomy): domain Bacteria; phylum Nitrospirota; class Thermodesulfovibrionia; order Thermodesulfovibrionales; family UBA6898. The sequence continues at coordinate 6,467 of JBFGJU010000006.1, forward strand.
GTGCGGTATCTACCCATGACATATGCATATCTTATTGACTATGAAAATGCTGTGACAGCCTTTTCTATCGTGTTGGCACACACGTTATAGTCGTCCCTTGGTAGAAGGGATATCTGTTATACGTGGATTAATCGTGACTGCATGCTGCAACGCCTTTCCGAATGCCTTGAAGACCGCCTCGATGATATGATGGGCATTTCTCCCATACGGTACATTTATATGCAGCGTTACACCCGCATGGCTGATAAACGCCTGGAAAAAGTCCTCGAGGAGATCAGGATCAAATACCTTCATTTTGCTTTTCTTGGAAAAAGCGACATTATATACCAGATACGGCCGTCCACTGATATCAAGGGCAACAGAAGCAAGAGATTCATCCATCGGCACCGTAGCCTCTCCATATCGGGTAATTCCTTTCATCGTGTCAAGTGCCTTCTTGAGCGCTGTTCCAAGAACAATGCCAATGTCTTCAACTGTGTGGTGGAAGTCGATTTCAATATCTCCTTTTGCTTTCAGTTTCATATCCAGCAGGGCATGCTTGCACATAAGAGATAACATATGATCAAAAAAAGGAATCGACGTGCTTATCCTGTATGCACCGGTACCATCCAGGTTCAGTTCCAGCTTAATATCGGTTTCTTTTGTCTTGCGCGTAACTTTAGATGTTCGCATGCGAGCCTCCTTTATCGCAGAAAAACACTACCGTTTTTTTGCGAGCACCTCCTTGAGTGTCTTCAGAAAAAAAGCGTTTTCTCGTTGAGTTCCAACAGTAACCCGCAAACAGCCCTTCATTATATCATTAATGTTCTTCACAAGAACCCCCTTTTGTATGAGCGCTGCATACACAGCAGCAGCATTTCCTGTTTTAAACAATATGAAGTTTGCCTCGGATGGATACGGTGTGATTGTTGGTATTTTATCCATGGCAGCAAAAAGGTTTTTTCTCGCGGTAATGATTTTCGCAATGACCATGTGCAGACTTTTTTTGTCTTTGAGTGCCTTGACCGCAACGGCCTGAGAAAGTGAATTAACATTATAGGGTAATCTGACCTTATTTACCTCTCTGATAATCTCTGAACTGGCTATCAGAAATCCGATCCGCAGACCTGCCAGTCCTATCTTGCTCAATGTTCTCATAACAATGAGGTTTTTATAGGTCCGTATGAAGGAGAGAAACCCGCTCTGATCTGAAAAAGGGATATATGCCTCGTCAACGACAACAATACCTTTTGTAGCCTGTATGACTTTCCGGATCCTTTCTTGGGAAAAACAGTTTCCCGTAGGATTATTAGGCCTGCTGAGAAATATGATTTTCGGGTTCTTCTTTTTTATAAGACCCAGGGTCTTTTGCAGGTCGAGATCAAATGCCGTATCAAGCGGGATTTCGAGTATTTCTTCTTCCAGCGCCCGGGAGATAATGCCGTACATTGAAAAAGTTGGAACCGGATATAATACCGGACCACCAAAGGTCGTAACAAGATAATAAATGAACTCGTCAGAACCGTTACCGTGGAGAATATTTTCCGGTTTTACCCGCAGGTCTTTTGCCAATATCATCTTTAGTGCTGTAGCTTCCGGATCAGGATAGCGGTTGGTATGAATACCGGAGACATTTTTGAGCGACTTCGCGAATCCATAGGGGCTCTCGTTCGCATCAAGTTTTATTCTGCAGGGTATTTCCCGTGCATTATATGCCTTAAGACGCAAGACGTTTTTCTTTACCAGACGCCTGATATTCATGCGGTAGCATTATATCACAAGATAATATCATCCCCAAAATATTAATGGGGAGCGTGGGATTCTAATGACAGAAAGCCCTCGGATTTTTTAAAATAAGAAGAAGCGATATCATAATACCAACTGAATGGAGGATGTAAAGCATGAAAGTACCGGTAATCGATTTTGATGCGTGTGAAGGTTGCGCGACATGCGAGTCCCTGTGTCCTGAGGTATTCGAGATGAGGGATGACGAAAAGGCGTATGTGAAGAATGCTAAGGCATGTGATACCTGCGACTGCCAGGAGGCGATAGATTCGTGTCCGGTCGAATGTATCACGTGGCAGGAGGAATAAACATTTAGCTGCATGAATGAGGTGTACGAGAAAAGAGCCGTCCTCAATCAGAAGCCGGCTCTTTTTTTCGGACATTATGTGTCGTGGAGAGAGGATTACTGGGGATGTGGAGAGCATGAAAACGTAAATCTTTTTCTTCACGAAGCTTATTCATGGGTAATCCATAAAGAAAAACATTGACAAAACGAGCTTTTTATGTTGTTATGAAAAGAAATTTGGGGGAGGTCAACAGATGAAAAAAGACGATGAGGAAACAAAACTGAGATCGTGCAGCAGGGTCTGTATGAGTGCTCCCGTTACGCTCGAATATCCCGATGGAAATGATGTCGTTACTCGTGATGGAACCATATTTGACTTTAGTGAGGCCGGGATGAGCTTTTATATAGGGACTGCTCTTGAAAAAGGGGTAAATCTTAATGTCCATTGTGCATCCCTCTGGGATCTTCCGAGAGCCAGTACGGTTCAGTGGTGCGCAATGAAAGACCTGAGATGTTATAAAATCGGCGTATCGTTCGAGTCACTTTAATAAAAACCTGTCTCTGGTATCACGATATAAATCGACGAGCAGACCGCCTGTTTTTCTTTCGTCATGTTGTCTCAGGAGCAGGAAGATCGTGGCGCAGCTCCGTACATAGGTGTCTATAACACTTTCCACTGCTGCGGCATGAACACCCGTTCATAGGTCATAAGCGCAAACCGGTCGGTCATACCTGCTATAAAATCACAGACCATTCGATTTCTGTTCAGCTTCTTTTCTTTCGGGATATCCCTGAAGACTTCCTCTATATGGTCATGATAGTATGCATAGAGATCAGTAAGAATCTTTTTTGCTTTTCTGAATTCCGTAATGAGTTTTGGGCTTTCATAAAAGTATTCGTACAGGAAGTCCCGCAAGTCATATGTTGCTTCAGAGATTTCATCGCTCATTCGCAGGACTGCAAGATCTGTTTCACGTGAACGGTAGATGAAGTCCTTGACCATGGTATCAATGCGCTTTGCATGGGTATCTCCCAGCAGTTTCTTAATTCGTTTCGGTATGTCTGATTTCTTTATAATCTCAGCGCGGAGCGCATCATCAAGGTCATGATTAACATAGGCGATAATATCCGATACCCGTACAACCTGTCCCTCAAGGGTATCTGCGCGGTCTGATTTTTTTTCAGGCAAGATCTTCCCCTTCCCCTTGGAATGCCTGATAATACCGTTTCGCACTTCATGGGTCAGGTTGAGTCCCTGTCCATCATGCTCCAGAAAGTCAACGACCCTGAGACTCTGCTTATAGTGATCAAACCCACCCGGATGAATCTCACGCAAGATTGCTTCACCCGCATGCCCAAAAGGGGTATGACCGAGATCATGACCCAATGCGATTGCTTCTGTAAGATCTTCATTCAGTCGTAATGCACGAGAAATGGTCCGTGCGATTTGCGAGACCTCGAGAACGTGTGTAAGCCGCGTTCTGTAGTGGTCTCCCTGTGGGGCGAGAAGTACCTGCGTTTTGTGTTTGAGTCTTCTGAACGCCTTTGAGTGAATAATCCGGTCTCTATCCCTCTGGAAAGCCGTTCTAATTTCCTCTTCTTTTTCGCTGACAGCGCGACCTTTTGTCTGTGAACTCCTGCAGGCATTCTTGTGAAGGAAGTTTTCTTCAAATTCCGCTGTCTGTTCCCGGATCGTCATCGTATGGGTGCCTTGATTTCATACCCTGCTATTTCAGGCGAACCGCACACCTGAAAATGCGGCAATTCTGTTATCTGGGCTATGACTGAACTATGCACGGGACTCTTTTTTTATTCCTTGTCCAGCTCGGGCTTTATCCTAAGGCTCAGTAACCATTGTTCGATATTCTTTCGGATGGCCAGGGCATTAAAACCATACCATAATTTACGTTCTTTCGGATAGGGATCCAGGGCATCCTTGAACCGCCTGAACGCACCCTTGCCATTGAGAATAGTGATAAGCTTCTTCTTGAGATCGGTATGCCTGAGGTTTTGGGTGAATTCCTTCATTGCGGCATAGCCATTGCTCTGTTGTCTTTCGGGTATTCTTACGAACCGTTGGCGGTCAAGGAGAAGAATCCTCAGAGCCAGTTCAATTTCCTCCTCCATCCAGTCAGGCATGTCAATGATTTCATCAAATTCTACTTCATCATAATCAGACATGTCATCGTCGTAAAATTCCTCGAGTATATCCTGTGCCCGCTTCATGATGTCTACAGAAAGAATAACAACACGGCCGGTCTCAGTATCGAGAAAATATTCAAATGCCTCTCGCTGCAGGTCTTCCATGGCCTTCTGTATTTCACTATAATCAATGGTGAGTTTCTTCATTGCAGTTGGTTACCAGTTCATACAGTTCCGGATATATTTTTTTTACTGAGGTAATTTCATCCAGCAAATATACGAGTGCACGTGGCACATAATTCATAAAATAATTTTTGCCTTTTATCCGCGAAAGAAAACCATAAGCCCCGAGAGCCTGCATGTGCCGCTGCAATCTGCAGGGAAGAAGGCTCTGTGTAAACGTATATTCATCAAAACGATCATCCAGTGCATTCTTCATTTCTTTGAGGTAGTAATCAATGAGACGCATTCGCATATCATCTTTCAAACAGTAATAAGGATCCCAGAGTAATGATACAATATCATAAGCAGGAGGACCCATTCGCGCACCCTGGTAATCGAGTATCCGTATGTCATCCTTCCTGGTGATCATGATATTCTGCGACTGAAAATCCCTGTGGAGTACCGATTTGGCGAAGGCATCAACCGTCTGAGCGAGATGAGTGCATTCGCCGTCAAGACGGCTTTCGTTTTTCGGTGTAAGACCCTTGACGCCTTTCACGAACTGCTCGATAAAATAGGCGGTCTCCCACCTGCAGTGTTCGTGGTCAAAAAGCCTGGTGTGTAGTCCAGGACACTCTCCGCTCCTTTCTGTAACCCTTGTGTGCATGACAACCAATACATCAAGAATAGTTTTATAGATCTGTTCCACGATATCAGGATGTTTTGTACATTGTAACCATGCACAGAGGGTTGTATCTCCGACATCTTCGAATAACGCCAGCTGATTCCCGGGGTCAGAGGCAATGAGCGCAGGTACCGGCACATCATATTTTCTGAAGAATGAAGTGAACAGCAGGTGTCTCTGATAATCAGGATCAGCATCAGTGCATTTCATGAGTATGGCTGATCTGTTATCCGCACGGATGCGGTAATAGACGCGGTCTGAACCGCCGGAACCAATGAGACGTACTTCTGGTTCATGCGGCCGTGTTTTTATGAAGTCCCGTACCATGGGAAGTGAGAGTATATCGTCTTCATTATTTAACATAATATATGGCATTTTAATATCAACACGAAAGGTTGGGCCTGCAATAATGTTTTCCAGTAAAGCATCAGTTTTGGTAGTGAATCCGGGAAGCAGTATACTGTCCTTGATCATGGTTCTGCCGGCAAGATGCACTCCCTCTTCGATCGCCGCATAACCCTCATAGGTGACCGTACTGCATTCGGCTGAGGGATGCACATATAACGCTGAACCGCGTTTCTGTAAGTACTGGAACACCGTTGCTGCGTACGATTGTGGGGTGCCGATATCACTCCACTCGCACCCGGTACAATCCACGGTACCCACCTTTTGATGCAGTTCAATCGCTTTATTCCAGTACTCAATGATACTGTACGTTCCGACTGGGAGCAGTTCCAGAAACAGAGGGGAATACACTGCTATACCCGTAAAAGAAACGTGCCGAAGCGTACGGACGGACTCCGAGCTTCTCTTCCCTATGCTGTTCACGCTCCCGTCTTTATGAATCCAGACGCTTTTGTATTTTGGATATTCATGTATTGCAAGGGTTACGACATTGCCTTCGGACAGATGTTTTTCTACAAGCAGATTGAGGGGTATGTCCGTGATGATATCTGAGTTATGTGCAAGAAAGACTGATTGCCCGAGAAGAGAAGCGGCATTTTTTAAAGCACCTCCGGTACCAAGCAGTGTTTTTTCAGGAAAGCAGTGTATCTTCTCGGCGTAGCGTGATCCATTGATCCACGCTTGAACAACAGAACTGTTATGGTGAAGATTTATGCCGATGTGTTGGACCGGAAGGGTGGAAATCCGGTCAAGAATTCTCTCAAGTGCCGGTTTGCCGAGAATGGGCAGCAGTGGTTTCGGGATGTGATCTGAGAGAGGTCTCACCCGTTCCCCTAACCCTGCGGCTAAGATAAAAGCATGTATTTTTCCCACTAGTACAAAAGATATTTTCTTCTCGTATTTTTGTCAAATTCCCTGAGTGACGCATTCCACCACGATTCCATCACGTTCAGAGGAACCATGTCGGCTATCTCTTTGCGCAGTCGGTCTGTTCCAGCAAGGATATCGATCGGAAGTAAGGTATATTCGTATTCATACGGCGGCTTTTTCCAACTGAAGTGATCAGTATAGAGATCATAAATACTCTGTAAAACTGCTACCGCGGTTTTAAATGGTTTGTAGCGCGATCTGTCAGTAATATGAATCTGCGCTCCACCGCAGAGCTGTTCCGCATGTTTATGAAACATTGGCGAAAAAAAATGAGGACGGAATGAGACACCAGGCAGCCTGAACACTTTCAATCTTTGTATGAGCATGTCTGGTTCAATAAAAGGAGCCCCGAATATTTCAAAGGGACGCGTCGTACCTCGTCCTTCGCTGATATTGGTTGCCTCAAGAAGGCACATCCCGGGATAGACGGTTGCTGTGTCCAGTGCGGGCATATTGGGTGAAGGCGGTACCCAGGGAAGATACGTTTCATCAAACCACGTACCACGCGACCAACCTTTCATTGTAACAATTTCTAGGTGCAGGTCTTTATAGAATACGTCCCTGAAATATCGGGCAATTTCACCGATGGTCATGCCATGACGAACGGGCAGCGGATGCATACCAACAAAAGAACTAAATTCAGGATCAAGTACCGGACCTTCTATCTTCATGCCTCCGAGAGGATTTGGTCTGTCGAGTATCACAACGGCTTTCTGCTGTGCTTCACAGGCTTCCATAACAAGGGCCATTGTCCAGATATAGGTATAGTACCGGGAACCAATATCCTGCAGATCAATCACCATAACATCAATATTATCTAACACATCCGGATTGGGCTTACGGGTCTTTCCGTAGAGGCTGATCACGGGCAATCCTGTTTTCGTATGACGGTATCCCTCCCATTCGATCATATTATCCTGGGTTTCACCCTTCAAGCCATGCTGGGGGCCAAAGAGGGCCTTTACGGTGAACATTCTTTTTTTCAGGAAGATATCGAGTGCATGATCAAATCTGCTGGTTACTGATGCAGGGTGTATTACGAGGCCGACCCTGGCGCCGGAAAATTTTCTGAACGGGAAGCTGTTGACGAGCTCAAGCCCGATTTTAAGGTCTGCCTTCATTGAGAAAGCGGCAGGCGGCTACTCCAGAAGGATATCACGGAGTTCCATGGTTAAGGTTTTCTGTATCTGCACTTTATTCTCAGGGAGGAGTTCTAAGAGCTTCACATCATTCCGCTTTTTGATATCACTTATGATTCCTGTACCCTTGTCAGCAATTGACGCAATAACAGGCAGTTCAGAACCCAGAAGTTCATCCATGAACTTGCCAAATTTCTTTGATTTACATTCTATTTTTCCGATTTCATCTATGATGTAGAGCCCTTTTTTTTTGTCTCTCATAAAAATATCACTCAGAAATGTTTCAAATCCCCTGATATTGAGCTTATATTTGCCCACACGATGCTTGGACTTCAGTGTAATATGAGCCAGCATAATATTGTCTCCATAAAGGCTTACTGCGTTATAGCCGGTCTTTATTCCATCTTCCTTAATATCCTCAGTGTAGAAACCTACGGGATTAAATTCCTTGAAGATCTCTGCAAGTTTCTTGATAAGCGCTGTTTTTCCAACTCCCGGCAGTCCGGTGATAAGAATATTCTTTACAGAATTCATCTTAAAAGGATCTCCAGCAGTCTGTCCAATTCATCAAGTGAATAATACTCTATCTCCAACTTACCTCCTCTATTCCCTTTATGGTGGAGCCGGACCTTTGTTCCCAAATGTTTAATCAATTTCTGTTCAAGCGAAAGAACTTCTGGATTTTTCTTGGGAATTACCTTGTGAGGCCTTTTTTTCTTATTTACAAGCGATTCTGTTTCTCGTACGCTTAATCCTTTTCTTATTATTTTTCTGGCAGCATCTACCTGCTCTGCACGTCCTTCTATTGCCAGAAGGGCTCGAGCATGGCCCATACTGAGCACCCCGCTGTATATCATCTTTTTCACCTCATCAGACAGCTTTAATAATCTCAGATAATTTGCTATAGTCGCCCGTTCTTTGCCCACTTTCGTAGAAAGCTCTTCCTGGGATAAATTAAAGTCCTTTATCAGCCGCCTAAAGGCCTCTGCAGCTTCAATCGGATTAAGGTCTTCTCTTTGAATATTCTCTATCAAAGCTATTTCCAGAGAATCTTTAGACGCCACGTTCTTGATAAGGGCGGGAATCTTCTTCATCTCGGCAAGCATGGCAGCCCTCCATCGGCGCTCCCCCGTAATAAGCGAAAATGTGCCGTCTCCGGTTCTTGAGACAATAATGGGCTGAAGGATCCCCTTTTCCTTTATTGATGCAGAAAGCTCCTTAAGACCCTTTTCATTGAAGATCTTACGAGGCTGAAGTTTTCCTGGCCGGATTCGATCAACATCTATCTGTATTACCTCTTCTCCCTTGCCAGGGATGAGGGAGTCAAGCCCTTTGCCCAACGCCGTTTTCATGCAAAATCTCCTTTGCCAATGAGAGATAGCTCTCAGCGCCCCGTGAACGTATGTCATAGAGCAGAATCGGCTTGCCATGACTCGGGGCTTCACCCAGGGCTACGTTTCTGGGAATTACGGTCTTGTACACTTTATCACCGAAATGTTTTCTGATCTCGGAAGCAACCTGATGTGAAAGACTGTTCCTGGTATCAAACATCGTTAATACGATACCCTCTATGTCCAGCCCAGGATTGAAAGATTGTCGTATGAGCCTTATGGTCTGCGTCAGCATGCCCAATCCCTCAAGAGCATAATACTCGCACTGAACCGGCACGATGACTGATTCAGCAGCAACCAATGCATTTAATGTCAGGAGGCCAAGGGAGGGAGGACAGTCTATAAATATATAGCGGTAAGAGTCCCTGATTTCAAATAGTGCAGAAGAGAGTATTGATTCACGTGCTTCCCGGGATATTAATTCTATTTCAGTCCCCAAAAGATCAATGCTTGATGGAACAATCGAGAGATGATCAACAGCTGTATGGAGAACAGCGTCACTCACAGAACTATTGCCAGCAAGAATATCATAAAGGGTATGAGCCGGGCTATCTCTGGATATTCCTAATCCTGATGTTGAGTTGCCTTGGGGATCTATATCAAGAAGCAAAATGCGTTCTCCTGACAGGGCAAGAGAGGCAGCAAGATTCACTGCGGTGGTTGTCTTTCCAACACCACCTTTCTGGTTTGCTATGGCTACAATCTTGCTCATCATGTATGGGTACCGTATTATAGCACGCTTTTGAATAATTGTAAGGGTATTTTTTCCAATATGCTGCTGAAAAAACGATGGCATGTGTTCCACGTGGAACATTCCTAAAAAACATTTTAATTTCAATGTGTTATGTAGGCTTGGGAACACGTCAGAGTGAACCAGAAAGAGTGTTTATGGAAAAAATGCCCTGCAGTGGACATGGCCTCATAAATAAAAAAAGGATTAATAATGAGAAATAGTAAGAAATCATGAGCAAATCAAATAAAAAATGAATTAAATGCTTATAATTATCTTTTTATCGATTTATTGATAAAATTCAAGAAAAATAGGAGATTTCAGAAAAAAGTTTGGAGAGAATCAATGATATCTATTGAGAAGCCAGAACATTCTGATTTTTATGAGGTCGATCAGCATGAAAAAAGGATCTCTCAAGAGACGCACTTTTGAATCGGGAGCATGGAACCATCGTACGGGTACTTCCTGAATGGTATACCCTTTTCTTTCAGCAAGAAAAAGGATTTCAACATCAAAACTGAAACCAGTAATACGACTGATCATGAAGAGTTGTCTGGCTATTTCGCCCTTAAAGAGTTTAAACCCGCACTGGGTATCCGCTATGCTGTTTATAAGGAGCAGTCTGACAATACCATTAAATATCTTTCCCATCCCCTCCCGGTACCACGGTTGCCGGACCTGAATATCTGACGAAGGAAGCCCCCGTGACCCGATAGCTATATCACATCCTCGCTGCATAAATGGCATAAGCTTTTCTAATTCGCTAAGAGGTGTGGACAGATCAGCATCAGAGACCAGCACAAGATCACCGCTTGAAGAGAGAATACCCTGTTTAATTGCATGCCCTTTTCCTACATTTGGTGGAGAACTATGGATAAGACGCAGACTGCCGATAGACTGTGCGAGGTTTTCGACGATGGATCTGGTGGCATCTGTACTGCCATCATCAACAACGATTATCTCATAGGTTATAAATGAATCATTGAGATAGGTATTAATCTGTTCAATGGTTGATGATATCCGTGACGCTTCGTCAAAGGCCGGGACGATTACGGAAATATCCATCTAACTCACATATCAACAAAATAGTTTCGCCACGCTGTGTCGATTTTCTCTCTGGAAAGCTCGGGCGGATGGTTGTAATAATGGGCATCATCAATAATATGATCGATTATGTCTCTTGGATGGCATGCATTTAGTTTTATTTCAAGCCCATTATAATAATTCTTTAGCAGGTAATCGAATACCTCTTTTTTGAATTCTATCCCGTTAAAGTCACATACTTTTCTGAATATTTCTTCATATTCTTCTTTTGTCGGGTGATCAATCTTAATCTTAAAGCGTATCCTTCTGAGAAACGCTTCATCTACCAGGTTTTTTGGGTCCAGATTCGTGGAAAAGATCACCAGTTGGTCAAAAGGGATATCGAATTTCATCCCAGTATGAAGCGTCATAAAATCGACTCTTCTTTCAAGAGGAACTATCCATCTATTCAGCAGGTTATGCGGTTCTATCTGTTGTCTGCCAAAGTCATCAACAATAAAGAGTCCATTGTTTGCCTTCATCTGTAGCGGGGCCTCGTAAAACTTCGAAATAGCATTAAAGTCAAGGTCAAGCATTCTGAGTGTTAATTCTCCTCCCGTCATAATAACTGGTCGCTTAACCAGGAGCCATCGGTCGTCTGCAGCCGGGATCTCACCTTTGTCGTGGGCGATTGGAATATGATTAACAGGATCAAAAACAGTAATAATCTGTCCGCCGACCAGGAGTGCGTATGGCGTATACACTGTTTCAGGGAGAATCCTGCCGATTGTTTCAGCGATTGTTGTCTTGCCATTCCCCGGAGGTCCGTAGATAAAGATGGCTTTTCCCGAGCTGACAGCAGGCCCCAACCGCTTAAGCATCCAGTCACTTATGATGATATGGGAAAAGGCCTTTTTGACCGCCTGTTCGTTTATCACTATATTCTTTATGGTCTGAAATTCTGTTATCTTTTTATAATCATCCAGAACAATGGGAGCCGGCCCTACATATCGACAGATGTCCAGTAGTTCGTTTGCACGGTTTTTACCCGGACCGGTAATGGTAAATTTATAAGAGACCCTCGTATATTCCTTGGCTCCTTTTACTTCGAGAAAGCGAGATTTTCTGAGATTTTCGACACCAGCGTCAACAATGGACAAGGGAAGTTTGACCCTTTCGGAAAGGTCTTGTAAGGTAAATTCCCCCATGAGCAAGACATGTTTCATAATAAGATCAGCAATAAAAGAAAGATCAAGCCCGGTGTCTGCGACGGTTTTCGGTGGATCAGGATGTCTTTTCAGAAATGTATTCAGCTCTTCCGGCGTGGTATATCCGAGGGCAACGAGATTATGTCCCAGTCTTCCACCGTGAAGCCTCTGCCGCTCTATAGCCTTGTGAAGCTGCTCTTCGGTGACCAGTTGTTCTTTTACAAGTTTCTGCCCTAATAATTCGACCATCCGTAAGCCTCGAAAACTATTGTACTTCCTTTAAACCCATTTATCAATGACGTATTCAGCCAGATTTAGTGCCGGGCCTTTCTTTCTTTCCACACGAGGCCTGTTCTGTCATTGAATTTTGTTATGAAGTTTGAATCCTCAATGGTTCCGCTAAATGAATCTTTGTCATCCCAGAAGACCGTTTCGGGAAGCAGAAATTTAAAGAGCAAGCGGTCACTGGGCAGAAGCTCTGCATGGAGATATGTCTTTCTTCTTTCGTTATCCTTTCCCTCGTATAATAAAACTAAAATGCTTACCTCATAAGGGATAGATTCAGTATTCTGTATACGTAGATTATAAAGTCCGTTTTCAGCATGAACAAGAGAAAATATATGTTTCGATGAGGAGTACTCCCTTGTTCCTTCAATGGCGTCCCTTTTTTTTGAGACAGTGCCTTTCCGTATCATGGGATGCCTCTTTTTGAAGAGTTGTATTGATATTTCGGAACGACGTTGCCTCTCTTCAGAGGTTCTCAATGCGGGTTCGGTTATTATGAGCAAGGCTTCTTCGGCATTCTGAAGAGTAAGTCCTGTGGCCTCGGCTATCTGGTTGAGGCTTGGTTCTCTGCCCAGTTGTTCTGCCAATGTTTCAAAGGCCATGATAACAGCGCTCAAATTTTCGAGTTCATTATCATCAGCCTTGATGGGTATAAGGCCTGCGACATCTTTTACTGATACTATTATTTTAATATCGTTATTAACAAGCGCTCGCATGTCCGGCAATCCATACAAGGGATTATGACTGTCCAGGGCCATAGGTTCTTCCTTAATCGGAGTTTGCAGACGTTCATCTTTTTCTTCTATTTTCCGGACATCTAAAGGAGATCGCTGGGCAAGAGGTGATGGTATCGATAGAGCGCTGGTGCGTTCGTCTTTAGCCGCATCATCAGAAATCCTGATATTGTCATCATAGGTAACTTTTTCTGATGGATGATCAAAAGAAAGGGTCTCCATTTCCGGGCCTCGTGAGAGAACAATATTCTGAGGGATGTAGTCTCCTTTTGCACTATCCTGTTCTGATAATCGCTGCGATAAAAATCCAGTGGAGTCTGCAGGAATTTCAGAACCGATAGGTGGAGGATTTTTGAGTGAGATTTTCTTAAATTCCTTTCCTTTTACAATCTCAACATCCCACGTATTAACCTGCATTTGATTTTCTCTTCCTTTTTGGGGATGCGGTTTCCCGGCAGGCGATTTGTCTGGAACAAGGGTGAGTGTGTCTCGAATCTTTTGAGATGTTACTGATAGCTCCCCTCCGGATGACTTTTTATGAGATAGCGTGTTCCTGACAATCTGTTCATCTTTTTCGTGTTGAGTCGATTTTTTTGTCTGCCTGGATCTGTTCGAGCTCTTCTGAGAGAGTTTTCGGTGAAGCACATTTGTTTCTGATGATGGATCAGGCCCTTTCTGTCCAGCCGGTTTATCTTGTATCGTTGCCGTGCTGCCCGATCTCAGACTCTTTTCTTTGTGAGAAGGTTTTCTAGCCGTGCTCAGGATGTCACCTGTAGTATCGCGTTCTGCTTTCGCAGCAACGGTCTGCGGGTTTATGGATTCATCCTTCTCAAACTTTCTTAAAGTGTTCGAAGCATTATTATCTGCAAAATATTTCTCTGAAAAATCCCCCAATTCATCGGATAAAAAGACATGATATTCGCCTCTCAGCGGTTCATAGTGCGTGCCATCTACCGGTATGCTCAGGGCCGTAACGAAAAAGGCAATATGGA
>JBFGJU010000007.1:0-19659 GCA_041577035.1 Thermodesulfovibrionales bacterium
AGAGTTATTAGGCCAATATCCGATCAAGCGATAATGCTGCAAGAACAATGATTACAAAGATATTGACCCTTCTGAACGCAGCTGCATAAAACATATCATTGCAGTCCTTTTTAAGAAGTTTAACGCCGTTTAACACGAGCCAGACTGAAGCAGCGATGAGGAAAATATGAACGCTAATTGAAGACCCGATGCCAAAGAACGGGATAAACAGACAGGCTACAGCCGCAGAGCACAGCCACATAAACGTGATACATGATAACTGCTGTACAGAAAAAACCTTCACCAACGAAGGGATTGTTACTGACGCGTATTCCTTTCTATGGGAAAGAAGAAACAGCCAGAAATGTGGCATCTGCCACATGAAAAAGAAAAAGCAGAGCGCGATCAAGCCCGGTTCGGCAAGCCTTCCGCCCCCGGCACTCCATCCGATAGCAGGCGGTATGGCCCCAATGAGCGCCCCCGGCACTACTGCAAATGCCGTTCTTCTTTTTAATGGCGTATAGATACCATTGTAAAAAACAAGAGCACTTATTCCGAGAAAGACCGGAACGGGTTTCCCTGTCAAAAGAAGAAGCAGGAGGCCGGAGAATATTACAAAAAAAGACAAATACCGTCCGTTTTGCGCTGAAATTCGGCCTGACGGTATCGGCCTGCTTCTTGTCCTGACCATCAGCTTATCACTATCCCGCTCCTGATATTGATTCAAAGCTGACCCTCCCGAGGAAAGAAAGAAAACTCCTACGACCGCAAACAGCATGGAAAACCCGAAATGAGAAGAAGCGAGCAGATACCCCGTGCCTGCAGAGCACGAACCAAATAAAGCCTGTTTCACTTTACACAGTTCAAGATACCGTTTTATCGTTATTGTCATACCTATCTCACGGGCATCATTTCAGTGCCTTCAGATACTCGACCAGCGCTTCAAGCTCTTCGTTACTGATAAAGCCCGCCTGCGACGGCATAAGCGGCGGATAGCCCTTTACAATATCATATCTTGGCTTAAGGATCGACCGTACGAGATACGCTTCATCAGAGACGGTTTCCCGTTCCTTTCTATTCGTAATGACCACAACCTTCCTGTTGTAGACTCCACCAAGACCCGGTCCTATTTTGCTGGCATGAGAAATACTGTGACAGAACGGACACCCCCATTCATTAAACAACCGTTTACCGTCGTATTGAGGAACAGCCGTTACACCTTTCTTCTGTTCCGAACCGGTGAGTGGTGCGACAGCACGGAATTTTTGAACAGGTGTCACCTGTTTCCCTGTTCGTTCCTTTTCTGCGGGTTTCACCTTCTTTTTTCCAGGTGGCTCTTCTGTAAAACCACTTTTCAGAAATGCAATAATTTCCCTTATCTCTTCATCGGTGAGCAACCCTTCATAGCTCGGCATGACTGCCGGATATCCCTTTACAATGTCAGCCTTCGGCATGAGTATCGAGCGCCGCATGTACGCCTCATCCATCATGATCTCTCGTTCCTCACCACGTGTTGTAACAATTGATCTTCTTTCATATATTCCCTTGAATGTCGGGCCGATCTTTTTTGCCCCGTCCAGACTGTGACATCCGATACAGCCCTTTACGTCGAGTATTTCCCTGCCTCCATACGGAAACTCAATGCCTGCCTCGCCAGGAGCGTACCATCTCAAAAATTCCTCTTCCGTCATAGCGACAAGAGCGGTCCTCATCTGTGAATGTCCGAGGCCGCAGTATTCAGTGCAGAGTATTCGATACAGTCCGGGCTTTTCGGCAGTAAACCAGAGATAGTTCGTCATCCCGGGAACCATATCTTCTTTGATCCTGAAGGCAGGCAGATAAAAACTGTGCAGTACATCGCGGGATGTAAGTGAAAGTCTGACAGCCCTTCCAGCCGGCACCCTGAGCACCTTGTCTTTTTTCCCGTTCGTATATTCAAACTGCCATGTCCACATCTGGCCAAAGACATTAACCTGCATTGCATCTTCGGGTGCATCACGCATTGATTTAAAACCCGCCCACCCGATGTAGAACATAATGAGCACCAGTACCGTCGGGATTACGGTCCAGATGACCTCAAGCGGGAAATTGCCCTCTATCTGTTCTGCCGTCGGATTCCGCTCCTTTCGGTATTTGAATACAAAATAAATCATGAAAAAAGTGATGAGCACGAGGAATGTTACTGATATCGCCAGGATAAAGAGCATTACACTGTCTGCGATATGCATCCGGTAAAACGGTTCAGCTGAAGGAGCGGCTCCCATATCGGTTTGAGCCGTTATAATCCTCTGGAGAAAAAAGCTTAGCATAACCGCATATTACCTGAATAAAACGTCCAAAAACGTGATAAGAATTACTATGGTCAGTGTCGCAATCGCAAGGAGAAGCATAACCTTAAACAGCCTCGACTCATACTTGAGGTGCATAAAGAGCCATACTACCAGACTTGCCTTGAGCGAGGCTATAACGATATTGATCAGAATACTCAGGCCGCTGAATTCAAGATACGCCGCGGCAAGGGTCAGGCCAGTCAGGATGATGAGACAGCTCCATACATACACGTAGACGCGGTATCTGATGATCGGCGCGTCCCGTTCTGTGCTGTTCATCATGCCGTCCTCATGTCAAGAGATAGAAAAACGGGAACAGGTATATCCAGACAATGTCAACGAGATGCCAGTATAATCCCGCGTTTTCGATTTTGATGAAATCCTTCTCAGTGATCTTCTTTCTGACTAAGAGAAACATCATACCCACAAGCACGAGAACCCCGATCATGACATGGAGACCGTGTATGCCGGTCATGACATAATAAAGGCTGTAGAATATGACCTCGCCCTGCGGAAGTTGAAACATCTCTACCGCACCGGGAAAGAGCCCGAGTGTAATCTTGGCCTTCCATTCAAAAAACTTGATCACGAGGAATCCCATCCCGAACAGGATCGTCAGGAACAGGGCTGAGACAGATCGCCTCCGGTCACCCTTTCTCACAGCCGAGACAGCAAAAGCCATCGTAAGACTGCTCGTGATAAGCACCACTGTGTTGATCGCGCCCAGTCCCGTGTCAAACGATGCCGCAGCAGTATGGAACTGTTCAACATATCTGGTTCTATAGACCGCATAGAGCAGAAACAGGCCGCCGAAGAGAAGAAACTCGGTGTACAGGAAGAGCCACATGCCCATCTTTGATCCAGTATAATCACGTTGCCCTTCCTGATTCAGATGCCCTGTCCGTTCTGATTCCATCATCCCTCAGCTGAAATCATATGGTCCCCGGGAAATTTCCGGAATCTCCCTAAAGTTATGCAGGGGCGGCGGTGATGAGACCTGCCACTCAAGCGTAGTCCCGCCCCAGGGATTATTCCCTGCATTTCTTCCTCTCATGGACGAGAAAACCAGATTAACGAGCATGATCATAATGCCGGTTGCAAGAATCCACGAGCCGATGGTTGAGATCATATTGGCATTCGTAAATTCAAGGGGGTAATCAAAGTACCGGCGAGGCATCCCCCGCCAGCCAAGTATGAACATCGGGAAATATAGTACATTAAATCCGACAAACACCGTCAGCCAACCGATCTTTGCGGTCGTCTCATCGTACAGACGCCCGGTCATCTTTGGAAACCAGTAATGTAAGGCAGCAAAAAAAGCGAACCCCGCGCCCCCGAACATAACATAATGGAAATGGGCAACAATGAAATAGGTATCATGGATATGCACATTGGTTGCAACCGCGGCATTCATGAGTCCTGAAAGCCCGCCGATCGAAAAAAGAAATATGAAAGAGAGACTGTACAGAAGCGGAGTGCCGAGCGTTATAGATCCCCGGTAGAGGGTCGCGACCCAGTTGAATACCTTTATACCGCTCGGAATGGCAACGAGAAATGTCAGAAGAGAAAAAAGCCACCGTGCAGTCTCACTCATGCCGCTCGTAAACATGTGGTGTCCCCAGACCACATAGCCGAAACCTGCTATGGACATGCTCGAAAACGCAATCGCCTTATATCCGAAAATCGTTCTTCTCGAAAAAACTGGTATGATCTCCGATATAACTCCCATAGCCGGCAGGATCATCACGTAGACCGCAGGGTGGGAATAGATCCAGAAAAGATGCTGGAACATAAGCGGATCGCCCCCCTTGGATGGATCAAAAAACCCAACTCCGAACATGCGTTCAAAGATAAGCATGAGCAGAGTTATTGCGAGCACAGGCGTGGCGAGGATCTGGACCCACGACGTCGCATAAATCGACCAGACAAAGAGCGGCATACGAAACCATTTCATACCCGGAGCACGAAGCCGGTGGATCGTTGTAATAAAATTCAGTCCGGTAAGAATCGATGAGAATCCGACGATAAACGCTGCAAACGCAGCAAGTGAGATGCTCGTCGTTGTAATGATGCTGTATGGTGTGTAAAATGTCCAGCCCGCATCAGGCGGTCCGCCGGGGGCAAACAGAGTAGCAATGGCGAGTATGCCAGCTGTCATATAGAAATACCATGAGAGGAGATTTATCCGTGGAAAAGCCACGTCCCGGGCACCGATCTGGAGGGGAAGAAAAAAGTTACCAAAAGACGCATTAATCGCCGGAATGATAAAAAGAAAGATCATGACAATTCCGTGGAGAGAGAAGAGCGAGTTATACGTGCCCGCGTTCATAATAGTCTGGCCGGGCGCAAAAAGTTCAAGCCGCATAAGCAGACCAAGGGTTACGCCGACAATAAAAAACGAAAGAATAGAACAGAGATAGAGCAGTCCGATTCGCTTGTGATCGGTGGAAAATATCCAGGAGAATATTCCACGAAACTTTCCATGGGATGCATAAAAACTGGATTGCAGACTATCTGATCTTTTTTCGTCTTCCAATACTCACGCGTTCAGAGCTGCGGTCATAAGGCGGTTCGTATGACCACGCTTATGGACATACTCAGACAGCACTTTATTGTCTTACAAAGAAAATAAGATATGTGCTGAAATAGAGATTATATCAACAGCCACAAGGATCTATTACATTGTCCCGGGAACCGATTGATGGTATTATCATACTATGATTTTTAACAGGATGTCGAATGAAAGCTTTGGATGAATTATTTTTTTCGCATATCAGATGAATATCGTGTTTGACAACAGAACAGGGCGCTTTCTCTTTCCAGCCGCAGTGACCGTCCGTCCATGATCACCCAGGAACTTATCATTACAATTCTCCTGATACTCCTTGGTGCGTGGTTTCTCGGGAGTGTATTTGCCCGCTTTGGCCTTCCGTTTCTCCTCGGAGAACTGTTGGCAGGCATAATCCTCGGCCCTCCCCTCCTCGGGCTGGTTGCGCCCTCAGAAACACTTGAATTCATGGCTGAGCTCGGTATCTTCTTTGTGATGTTCTACACTGGCATGGAACTGGATCCAAAGGAACTGCTTGAGCACATCTGGCATTCGCTCTCGGTCGCCATAGGGGGCTTTATACTCCCTTTTGCTTTGGGCTATTTCGTAACACGGTTTTTTGACGGGACGGTCTATCAGTCACTTTTTGTCGGAATGGGAGTGTCTATCACTGCCATCGCTGTGCAGGCGGTGATACTGCATTCAATGCGGATAAGCAGAACAGCCGTTGGGCACATTATTATCGGTGCGGCGATCGCAGATGACATTCTATCGCTGATCGCTTTTTCGATTCTGTTAGGCCTCGCGCGATCGGGCACTGTCCAGTTTGCGAATATATTTGTCATATTGCTCAAGGTGGTCGGGTTTTTTGCGGGAACGATCGTTCTCGGCCAATTCGTTTTACCTCGATTTACAGGAAAACTGAACGACCGTGAAGGAACGGCCTTTACGTTCGCCATCACAGCCGCTCTGATCCTGGCATATTTCGCCGAACTGGCTGGACTTCACTTCATAATCGGGGCCTTCCTGGCGGGACAGTTTGTGAGGAAAGAAATCATGGACGAAAGAATATACAACCGCATTATCGACCGTTTTTTTGGTTTAAGCTACGGATTTCTGCTCCCTATCTTTTTTGTATCACTCTCCTTTCATCTCCATTTTAGCTGGAACTGGACATACATTATGTTCACCGTGGCTTTGATCCTCGTAGCTACCGTCGGCAAGCTCGTCGGATGCGGACTGGGCGCCGCCGTATTCAAACGAAATTTCTGGGAATCCTCGATAATTGGTCTGGGGATGAACGGTCGCGGGGCTGTCGAACTCGTCGTTGCTTCCGTTGTTATCAAGCTCAGCAATGACCTCATGAATTCCGGCGTTATACAGGAGCCGCTTCTGACACAGACCCAATTTTCAGCGTTGATTGTTATGGCCTTCGTGACTACATTACTTGCTCCTATTACGTTGCGATGGGCGATTGTCAGGACATGCCGTCCCAGTGAAAAGGCGTCATTCTGTCAGCTCTGGGACGAACAGACACGATAGTTAAAAAAGATATTTCACCGCGAGGAAACCGAGCACAAGAAGAATGAAAAAGATGATCGTCAGCAGATTGAAGTATCTGTCAATGAATGTCTTTACTGCGGCACCAAAAAAGTATATGAATGCTGACACAAGGAAAAATCTCCCTGCTCTGCCGGCAATTGATGCCATAACAAAAACAGGGAAATCTATTTTGAAAGCACCCGCTGCGATCGTGAATACTTTGTACGGTATTGGGGTAAACCCTGCCAGACCGACTGCCCATGCATCATAATTCATATAGAGTGTCTGAATATATTCGTACTTTTCCATAACGCCATAAAACCGCAAAATCGGCATACCGATAGTATCCATGACGGTCAAGCCAATGATATAACCGAGGATTCCGCCTAGCACTGATCCAAGCGTACAGATGAATGCGTATCGAAATGACTTTTTGGGCATCCCGAGCGCAAGGGTAATCAGGAGTACATCCGGAGGCACAGGGAAAAAAGACGACTCTGCGAAAGCGAGCAGAAAAAGGGCAGGTACCGCATATGGTGTCTCAGCCCACTCGAGCACCCAGTCGTAGAGTTTTCTCAGATATCTCATATGTGATTGGTCATATGACGGATAGAATGATCATCTGTTTTCATCTATAGGCTCAGAAAAGCCCTGACTGCCCGTTTCTTTCATCCTCCTTGAAAATCGTAACTCTTCCGTAGGTACCATCGTATCCCGGAGATATGTGTACCTCATGAGCACGGACCTTTGCTATCGCCTCAGCAAGCCTTGACAGACCAGAAGCCTCAATGTCATACGTAGGCACATCCATAAGAATGGAAAACTCATTTCCCATGGCTTCAAGTAATGAAAAATATTCGTTCTGAACAGCCTTTGTATTCACACCTCTGCCTTTTGATTCTGCTATGATTTCTGCCAATGGAATTAATGAATGAAAACCGGGCGCGCCTTCCGGCCGGAACCCATGATCCCTGTCAGCAAGTGTGTTCACCCTGTGCATGACACCAACGGTTATTTTCTTCCCGCACACCGGGCAATTATAATTATGGGATATCGTCTCTTCAGGAGACAGACACACACCGCACGACCGGTGTCCGTCATAGTGGTATTTTCCTTCTTCAGGAAAAAATTCAATCGTGCCAATAAAGCCGGTTCTGGTTTTGAAGGAGTGTATTAAACCCTCATAAGAAACCGTGGTATCACAGATATTCGCCTCCCGCCCCAGTTTCGATGGTGAATGAGCATCAGAATTGGATAGAAGCGTAATCGTATCGAGTCCGGAGAGTCTCCAGTTCATCACAGGATCAGATGAAAGACCCGTCTCTATCGCAAAGATGTGAGGAGTCAGTTCTTCAAAACACTCCTCGAGCGAATCAAAACCTGACACCGCGCCAAAAACAGAAAAATGCGGGGTCCACACATGAGCGGGAACGAGGACCGCCTCCGGCGCTGTTTCCAGTATAATCCTCAAAAGCCTTTTCGCATCAAGACCAAGAATCGGCCTGCCGTCTGATGCCAGTTTTCCGATACCCGACAGCACCTTGTTTATCTCGGCTGCACTGTTCAGATCCGGTACAAAAACGACGCAGTGAATCTTCCGTGTTTTGTCGCCTTTGCGGTAGATGCAGCTAATCTCCGCAGACAGCATAAACGAAACGTCAGACGCGCATGATGCAGGCACTGAGTGGTCATGATACATTTTTCTGAGGTGAAATAAACCATTTCCTGCGGGTTCCAACTTTTTCTGAAGCTCCGTAAACCAGGCAGGGTGCGTAAAATCGCCCGACCCCACTACCCTGATGCCTTTCAGCTGAGCCCATTTCCAGATCGTTTCGGGAGACATGTCCTTGCTTGTCGCACGTGAATACCGTGAGTGAATGTGAAGGTCGGCGATAAATTGCATGGTAGATTATAATACATACAGAAACACTCGAGCGATCTCTATCTGATTCGTTCGAGAACCATTCCCGTAACTCTGTTTAATAGATTCTGTCTTGACAAGAAAGAAAAAACCGGTTTTCGTCTCGTGCCTATTTTCTCGAGAAGATATTTGATCTCATCACTGTCGCCAACCGATAAGCCCATCCGGAAAGAACGCAGCGCCTCATCAGTTCTCTTCTCATTCAGATACACATAGCCCATATTAAGATAATGGACCGGATTATGTGTTTCCCGATTAATTGCCTCCTGACAAAGCCTGAGCGCTTCCTGAAACTGTCCTCGTTCCATGGCGATACAGCGAGCAAGATAAGACTGAATTTGCGGAGTTTGTTCTATGCTAAATGCTTTTTCAAAGCTTGCAAGTGCACTCAGTCTGTCATTATCCCTTAACGAATCAATCCCCTGACGTAATAGCTGTTCCGCAGTCAATACAAACCTCACCTCCAATACATATTGTATACCATCATGGCGAGATATGCACGTGGATACAGAGGATAGAGACACCAGAAGAAATTCTTTCTAAGATGGTCGGGGCGACCCGATTTGAACGGGCGACCTCTCGCACCCCAAGCGAGTGCGCTAGCCAGACTGCGCCACGCCCCGTTATGATGTAAGTTGGGTCAGGATTTTTCTGAGCCTTTTCTTTACCAATTCTATAGCTTTGACAGAACTCTGGGAATTGCTATTGTCGGCATCCGAAGCCGGTAGCGGTTCAGATACCTTTAATGCCCCCTCGCTTAATTTTTTTCTTGCACCTTCAATCGTATATCTATCCTGATACAGCATTTTCTTGAGCTGCAGTATCAGGTCCAGGTCTTTCTTGACATAAACCCTCTGCCCTGACTTATTTTTCCGTGGTTTCAGAAACGGGAACTCGGTTTCCCAGTATCGGAGAACGTATGACTCAACACCCGTTCTTTGACTTACTTCACCAATCTTATAAAATAGTTTGTCCGGCAATGGCAATTTCTGTTTCTTCTTGGCGTTTGCAGGTTTATACATCTAACTTCTCAATCTCATGTTTGAGCTGGTTGCTCACACTGAACGTTACGACTCTTCTTGGTGAGATTTCAAGATCTTCTCCGGTCTTGGGGTTTCTGCCTCTGCGAGCTAGTTTCTTTCTCACATTGAATGTTCCGAATCCCGAAATCTTAATTGATTCTCCTTCCTTAAATGTCTGTTTAATGGTATCGAACAATATCTCAATAATATCCTGAGCTTCTTTCTTAGATAGACCTACCTTCTCAAAAATTGCATCAACCAAGTCGGCTTTTGTCATTGTTTCATCTCCCCATTGAATTTTCTTAATTATATTAGGGACATAGCCTCTTGTCAAGAAGAATTTAGTTTAATTTCAAGAGTTTTTCATTTATTGTGATGCTATTAAGCATTCCTGACGATATGCTAAGATATATATCTAATCGTATCAGGAGGAATTATATGGCATACAAGAATTTGCGAGAATTTATAAAAGTCCTTGAAAATAAAGGACTTATTTCCCGTATTACCGTTGAGGTAGACCCTATTCTGGAGATAAGCGAAATTACAGATCGGATGTGTAAGTCCCCGGGTGGCGGGCAGGCACTTTTTTTTGAAAAAGTGAAAGACTCCAGATTCCCGGTGGTCACGAATATCTTTGGATCCTACGAACGCATGTGCCTTGCACTGGAAACGACCGGGCTGGATGATATTGCCAAACGGATTGAAGATATCCTTCATCAGGCCCCTCCCACGTCACTACGGGAAAAACTGGCCCTGCTGCCAAAATTGTTTGAGTTTTCGCAATACCTCCCGAAAAAGGTCAAGAATGCTCCTTGCCAGGAGGTTATTGAAAAAGATAATCCTGACCTGAGTATATTTCCTGTCTTAAAATGCTGGCCCGGAGATGGACAGCCATCGGATGAAGGCAGGTTCATTACCCTGCCCATGGTTTTTACCCGGGACCCTGAAACGGGCAGGCCGAATTGTGGCATGTATCGCATTCATATTTACGACAAGAATACGACCGGTATGCACTGGCACATCCATAAGGACGGCGCCAGACACTATGATAAATATAAAGCTCTCGGTGAGAGGATGCCTGCTGCTATTGCCGTTGGAAGTGACCCTGCCGTCATCTATGCCTCCAGTGCGCCTCTTCCCGAATCTGTTGATGAAATGGTCTTTGCCGGCTTCTTGAGAAAAGAGCCGGTTGAAATGGTGAAATGCATTTCGTCTGACATAGAAGTACCTGCCCATAGCGAGCTCGTTATTGAAGGATATCTCGAACCGGGCGAATCGCGCATTGAAGGCCCGTTTGGTGACCACACGGGCTTCTATTCCGCTGCAGACCATTATCCTCTGTTTCATGTTTCCTGCATAACACACAGAAAAGATATGGTATATCCGGCTACGATAGTCGGCAAACCTCCTATGGAAGATTGTTATATGGCAAAGGCCACTGAACGGATTTTCCTGCCCCTTATCCGTCTCGATTTTCCAGAGATAAAAGATATCAACCTTCCGATGGAAGGAGTTTTTCATAACTTTGTGCTTATTTCAATCAAAAAGAGTTATCCGGGACATGCGAAAAAAATCATTCATGGCCTCTGGGGAAAAGGCCAGATGATGTTTGCGAAGTTGATTATTATAGTCGATGACGATGTCGACGTTCAAAACCTGTCATATACAGCCTGGCGTATTCTGAACAACGTTGACTGGAAGCGTGATACCGTGTTTGCTGAAGGCCCTGTGGACGACCTTGATCACTCGGCCAACTGGCCTCGCTATGGGACAAAGATGGGTATAGACGCTACAAGGAAGACAAAAGAAGAGGGTATGATGCGTGACTGGCCTGACGAATTATTTATGTCTAAGGACATTAAAAAGCTCGTCGATGATAGATGGAAGGAGTACGGACTGTAGGGCGATCGCATTATTCCTATGGAAAGAAAGCTGCTTAAGTGGCTTATTAATACGATAGCTATTCTGGTAGCGGTTCATCTGGTTCCCGGCATTCTTTATACGGGAGACTGGTGGGGCTTGTTACTGGTTGCAATAGTGTTCGGTTTTGTGAACAGCTTCATCAGGCCTTTTATCACGTTCTTTGCATTTCCAATCATTATGCTCTCTCTCGGGTTATTCATCTTTGTCATTAATGCATTAATGCTGGTCGTCACATCCAGCCTTTCTGATTTTTTTGGACTCGAATTTACCGTCAACGGATTCAAGGCTGCTCTGTTAGGAGCTTTTATCATCAGTGTCGTAAGCACACTTCTGAATTGTCTCCTGCCAGCTCGGGAAGAAGATTAAGATCACGGCTTTAGCCATAAGGAAGGCGCGTGCTAAAAGTTCGCGGCAACAGCCTGCGCTTCCGAAATAGCCGTGTCCAGTATTCCGGCCTTTTCATCATGAGTAACATTCAGCGTAGGGCCTACCACTATTGAATGGATCTCACTGAAACCTATGAACCCCAGTACGAGTTCCATATAGGCCTTCTGAAGATCATACCCTTCTGCGCCCGTACCCGCTGAATACGTTCCTCCCCGCGCATAGATTAGTGCCGCCGGCTTATCAGTTACCAGCCCCTCATAAACCCCTGCAGGAGAGACACTAAATGTATACGAAGGCTGTACAAGAAGATCGATATAATGTTTTAATTTATATGGTATGCCGAAGTTCCACATAGGGAGCGAAAACAAAAACTTATCTCCCTTTTTGAAATTATTGATAACCTTTTCAACAGAACCCCACGCCTTCTTTTGATCGGGCGTATGTTTATCCCCGTGAATAATTGCATATTTCGAATTAATAACATCCCCGGAAAACTCCGGTAAATCAGTTGACCAGAGATCTAACGTCTCGACCGTATCTTCTTCATGAGAACCACTATAGGCCTCAATAAATGCACGCGCCACTTTTATAGATGATGACCGGTCTTTCCGTGGTGATGCTTCGATATAGAGTAATCTGCTCATGGTAACACCCCCTTATTACGTATTTTCAGACTGGTTACCTGCTTTTTTCATGCTATCAAGCAGACAGATACTTGTCAAGAGCAGAAAAAGAGAGCAGTTCAGGACATGGGTAGTGAATGCTCTGCTTCATAAGCGATCTCTGGCTCTCAGTTTTGCAGCAATAAAATCTTTATGTTCCAGCCATAAGAGATTTGCCAGTCTCCTGACAAAATGCTCTTCATGTTTGTCAATCTGTCCATCGGCATATATGATACGCCAGACAGCCTCGACTATCGCACATTTTTCATCGCGACTCATTTTATCATTAGCACGCCGGGTAAATTCA
The DNA here is from genome assembly GCA_041577035.1 of Thermodesulfovibrionales bacterium. GTDB lineage: Bacteria > Nitrospirota > Thermodesulfovibrionia > Thermodesulfovibrionales > UBA6898. The sequence goes on from JBFGJU010000007.1 coordinate 12,622, forward strand.
TACAGATCCACTGCAGTTCCCCGTTCACTATGTGCAAACTCAAGAAGTTCTTCAACGTACTCATGAGGGAGACTATATAAGGATTTGACGGTTTCGATCACATGTTCCAGTTCTTCTTCAGAACATTCATAATCAGCATGTGCAGCTTCCAGCAGGAGTACTGTCGCAAGGAGTTCGATATTCAGCTTGTTCTGCACAACCGGTTCCTCGACTGCATCCTTGAACCCTATAACCTTTCCTATAAGTCTGAGCATATATATTTCCTCTCCTGTTATTGTACTATGCGGGCCCCCGACAGGGAAAGCAGCAGGAACGGCAGGGGTGTGTAGAAAAAGCGCTTAGAATATCCGGTTTCGCTTATCGAAATTACATGGCTCAGGCGTTAGTCGCCAGGTTGACTTCAATGGCACCGCTCTTTTCGAATTGCAGCATCAATGTCAGTTCTTTTTCCTGTTCCACCGGCAGATCAAAAAGCATAATATGTATGCTTCCTCTTTGAAGCGAGACAATTTCATGTGCCGGTATTTTCAGTGTCTTGATTTTCTTCATCTTATCATTTTTCACATCATGCAGTTCCACCCTGACTGCAGGAAACTCTTTGAGTGAATAACACATCAATATATCACTGCCTGTACCATCGTTCACGATGAGCATAAATACAGCGAGGTCTCCCGACCCCATTAATCTGGGACTTCTGACCAAAATTTTCGGCATTCCCCGCTCGTACACGACAGAATGAGCGTGATAGAATAGACGAGACATACCGATACGTATTCCAGCTTTTTCATAGTGAAAAACATCCTTTTAGGCAAGAAGTTATTTTATATTTTATTTCAGGCACTTTAATTAAATATATTAATGTTATACATTAATATCATACGGGAATATCCGAGCCCCTCTCCTGCAGAAACTGCCTCACCTCTTCAAGAAGAGGAATGCCCGCCCTTCCCCCAATTGCCGAGCATTTCATAGCTGCCACAGCAGACGCGAACGTAACTGTTTCATGAAGATGCCACTTCTGCAGGAGCCCGTAAATAAATCCTCCGTGAAATACATCTCCCGCACCGGTTGTATCCACAATCCTCACGGGAAAGGCAGAACATTCAAATGACAGGCCATCCGTCACAGTAATGCTTCCCCTTTCACCTAAGGTGACTGTCAAGACCCTTGCGCCAAGTCTGTGTCTCATCTTCTGAAGAGTCTCGGCAGTGCAGGCAAGATCAAGATCCTTTGCAAATTCCTCTGATGCCACAATGTAGTCAGAAAGCTGTGCTACTTCCAGCATGCCGGGACGCATTCTTCCCGCATCAAGCATAACAGGAATATGCAGTGACCGCGCCTTTTCAGCCGCGGCAATCGAGGCTTCGCTCATCAAGCCGTCAAGAAGCAGAAAATCAGCCTCTGTGAGAAAATCATATCTAATTTCTTCTTCTTTCAGAGGTGAACCCCCGGGTCTGCTCCAGAATATGGTCCTTTTGCCCGTACCCTCTTCGATCACGATAAAAGCGATCTGTGATGATCCTTTTTTCCGTTGAACGACTCCTTTGAGATCAATTCCCTCGCTGATAAGCGACTGCCTGATCTTTTCCCCTGCTGGATCATCACCAATAACACCAGAAAACCGACAGGATAGGCCCAGACGCGACAAGGTAACGAGTGCCGTTGCAACAGGCCCTCCCCCCTGCTCGCGCCACCCGATCACCTCTTTTTTTGTATCTATTGCCGGATATGAATCAACGACCGCAAGATAATCCAGAGAACATTGTCCCAGTCCGGCAATCATCATGACTCATTATAAACGATCTCTTATCTTTCCCTGAAAAAATCTTTCGATATCGAAAGTCGTCATTCTTTGATATAGTATTTTTATACTTCCGTACTGCGCAGGGCAGCGAAAGGAGAGCATAAGATGAAAAAGATCATGCTGTTTGTCACCGTATTATTCATAATGTACTCTGGCACGGTATATGCCGAGGAAGGAGGAAGAAAGATTGCGTCGCTTGATAGCACTACGTTTGTCGTTGTTGCGGATAGAGGTTTTAATTCTTCAGCAATCGAACTTTTCAGGATAGAAGACGGACTCATTGTCCTGAAGGATGCAATTATTGTGAGAGAGGACCGCCTCAACCAAAAGGTCAAATTTTTCCGGTTTGAAAAAATTGTCGAAGACCTTCAGGTGCGGTAGTTAAGCAGACCATAGATCTGCTATTTACGATTTTGGATTTCGGATTTTGGATTTAAAACCTATATCGCTATTTACGATTTTAGATTCTGGAATTTGGATTTAAGAAATCCGCAATTCCTGACTGCTGGGAGGTAAGGCAGGCGCAATCCAAAATCCGAAGTAATCAAGGTTCTTATTCTACTTTTTCCAGCACATTCCCTTTTTCATCAAATTTACAGGCACGCAAAAAAGGGTCATGGTAGAACGTAAACCAGGCATCTCTTTTAATATAGTCCTGTTCCAGGGCCTCTTTCTGCTTAATAGATTCCAGCGGGTAATTGTCATACGCCATAATCCAGAGGGGGTTAAAGTGAACATGTGTGGGCAGAAGATCACCAAGATGTATGGCTGTTTCGTTTCCGGATTTCATCTCTACGACCTGAAACCCTTTTGTGTGTCCGCCCGCATGGATAATCCGGATACCGTGAGCTATCTCCTTCTCTCCACTGATGAGGTCCAGATTGGAACTGTCGCGAAGTAATTCATAATTATCAGGCCAGTACGTGTTTACTGAACGACTGTTAGGATTAAGAACGTCTTCCCATTCACTGCGCTGGATAATATGACGTGCTTTTGGAAACGTCAGTTCCCTGCGACCATCATCATGCTGAATAATAACTCCTCCTGAATGATCAAAATCAAAATGGGTCACTATGACAAAATCTATATCTTCTCTCTTCACACCAATACCGGAAAGATCATCAATGATCTGCCATTCTTCGCTTACCTTGAAGATTTTTCGCTGCTTATCATTCATTTTGTTTCCGAATCCTGTTTCTATAAGAATCAGGGTATCGGGTGTTTTTATAAGGATCGGATAGCATGTTAGTGATATGGCATTGTCTTCATCTGATGGATATTTCTTTTTCCACAGGACCTTCGGAACAACACCAAACATCGCTCCACCATCAAGGGAAAATCTGCCACCTCTGAGCCAGAACAGATCAAAGTCTCCCAATCGTAATGACCGTTTCATTTCATTCCTTTCGATTAAGGATAGTCTCCAGAGGTTTCATCAATATGCATACGTTCTGCACCTATTTTCCCTGCGCATATTCTATCTTCCCGAGTTCTGTTTTAATCTCATCGAGTAGTGCTGGATCATCAATAGTAGACGGAACCGTATGAGAAGCTAAACGATTACATATATATTAATAATCTTGCCCGAATCTTGCCATTTTTTTATAGGAGAGAAGAGGTAAAAGATCACATCCGGAAAACTAAAAACCTTTACCTACCGCACTGGTTTAAAAAACAAGACTGCCAGAGGAGGGATAGTGATGTTGATCGAACACCGCTGGCCATGCCACGGGATCTGATCTGTCTGTGTTCCCCCTGCATTGCCAAGGTTACTTCCCCAGTATTCCCTCGAATCACTATTCATAATTTCCCGGTAATAGCAGGCTTCGGGAACCCCTATTCTGTAAGAAAATCGGGGTACTGGTGTAAAGTTACAGACCACGACGATATGATCATCAGGATTTTTCCCCTTCCTGATAAACGATACGATGCAATTATCAGAATCTCTGAAATCTATCCATTCAAAGCCGTGATAATCAAAATCAACTTCGTAGAGAGCCGGTTCAGCTGCGTACACCCGGTTGAGGTCCTGGACATATTTCTGCAACCGTTGATGGTGCCGGTACTTAACAAGGTGCCAGTCAATGCTCTGATAATCTTTCCATTCGTCCCATTGCCCAAATTCACTACCCATAAAGAGTAATTTCTTGCCCGGATAACCGTACATAAATCCATAGAAGAGCCTCAGATTTGCAAATTGAGACCACATGTCACCGGGCATCTTACTGATCATAGACTTTTTGCCGTGTACCACTTCATCATGAGACAGTACAAGGACGAAATTTTCTGTGAACGCATAAAGCAGGCCAAAGGTTACGTTGTTCTGGTGATATTTTCTGTGAACAGGATCTTTTTCAATGTATTCGAGCATATCATTCATCCAGCCCATATTCCATTTCAGGTCAAATCCCAGTCCGCCAAGGTATACAGGACGCGATACAGCAGGCCATGATGTTGACTCTTCTGCGATCGTCAGTATTCCCGGAAAATACTGGTGTGTGACCATGTTGAATTCTTTGATAAAGCTGATAGCCTCAAGATTCTCATTTCCTCCATATTTATTCGGTATCCACTCTCCGTCCTGACGTGAATAATCCAGATACAGCATTGACGCAACAGCATCGACTCTCAAGCCATCAATATGATATTTATCAAGCCAGAATAAGGCATTCGACAGAAGGAAATTTTTTACTTCATTCCGGCCATAATTAAATATCAGCGTACCCCAGTCTCTGTGCTCTCCCATTCTCGGATCCTGATGTTCATAGAGGCAGGTACCATCAAAAAAGCCGAGTCCGTGTCCGTCCTTTGGGAAGTGGGCAGGAGACCAGTCAAGAATAATTCCAATACCATTCTGATGGCAGGCATCAACAAGGTACATGAAGTCTTCAGGAAGGCCAAACCGGCTCGTAGGGGCAAAATACCCGATAGTCTGGTATCCCCAGGAAGCGTCAAGGGGATGCTCCGAGATCGGCAGGAGTTCTATGTGCGTATAGCCCATCTTTTTTACGTATTCAATAAGTGTCCGTGCGAGTTCCCGGTAATTGAGGAATCTGTTATCTTCACCGGTAACCCTCATCCATGAACCCAGATGAACTTCATATATCGATAAAGGTGATTCAAACCAGTTCTTTTGTGAACGTTTTCTGATCCAGTCTTCGTCATTCCAGGCATATTTATCGATGTCATAGATAATTGAAGCACTCTTGGGTCTCATCTCAAAGTAAAAGCCATAGGGATCAGCTTTTTCCGCATGATATGTGCCATAACGTGATTTGATATGAAATTTATACGCCTCTCCTTCATACAGTCCGGGAATGAAAATTTCCCAGAGACCTGTTGACATAATATACCGCATAGGATGACGTCTGCTGTCCCATCGGTTAAAATCCCCGATAACACTGACCACCCGCGCATTCGGCGCCCAAACTGCAAAATGAACTCCGCGGATACCGTCAATCTCCATGACGTGTGCACCCAGTTTTTCAAATTTCTGGTAGTGACTGCCTTCGCCTATGAGATGGAGGTCGTAATCAGTAAGCACTCTGTCAAAAGCATATGGATCTTTACGTGAATCCGTTTTACCGTCGTGGGTTTTTAGCCCGATGGTATAAGGAAAGCTTTTCTTTTCCGGAATATGAGCGATAAAAAAGCCATCCGCCTGGATCTTTTCCATATGAAATATCATGTGCGTTGCATCTGCAGTTATCCATGATTCGGCTGCTTCGGGGAGAAACGCGCGAACCTCGACATGTTCTCTTGAACCGGCACCTGCGACATGCATGCCAAGAATGGAAAACGGATCAGGATGATTCCCGGTGACAATTTCTTTAATATCCTTTTTCTTTACCATTCTATTTGTTCAGTTCCTGTACGAGTAGGGGTTCAGGGCAGATTCACGTAAGAAAGATATAATCGCAATAGAGACCGGGCACTAGCAGTATTCAGATAATCGGGCAGGCGTACCATGTCGATCTGCTTATGGAATTTCGGGAAACCCCTGCTATTTCTTAATGCCCTCTCGCGCAATTGCGATCTTTCCCGAACGCACGAATTCCTTGATCCCCATAGGCTTCAGGAGATCGACTATTGCATCTATTTTTTTATCATCCCCGGTAATCTCTATGGTATAGGTTTTCTGGCTTGAATCTACCACTCTTCCCCTGAAGATTTCCGTAAGTCTCAGTACTTCGGCCTTATCCTCAGAACGCGGAGCTACCTTTATCAGAACCATCTCACGCTCCACATGATCTGATTCTGTCATATCCACAACTTTAATAACATCGACAAGCTTATTGAGTTGCTTCGTAATCTGTTCTATAATCCGGTCATCCCCGACAGTGACTATGGTCATAATGGATACTTGAGGATCTATGGTTTCTCCGACAGAGAGGCTTTCAATATTATATCCCCTTCCGCTAAACAGACCTGAGATTCTTGAGAGAACGCCGAATTTATTTTCAACCAGTATTGATATGGTATGTTTCATCTCATTCCTCTTAAAAACCCCGGGGTATCATTACTTTACCGCTTTCAGCTTTTTCACAGGTTTTTTCTTCTTTTTCTCTTCAGGAAAGAGCATTTCATCAATAGCAGCGCCTGCGGGAACCATTGGAAATACCTTTTCCTTCCAATCAACAACAAAGTCCATAATTACCGGCTTCTTCACCTTCAGCCCTTCTCTGAGAACAGCTTCCACTTCGGATTTCTTTGTAGCCCGCAGCCCTACCGCATTATAGGCTTCGGCAATCTTGACAAAATCGGGAACTGTTTCATCAAGATAGGTATGAGCATACCGTCCCTGATAAAATAATTCCTGCCACTGCCGTACCATACCCAGATACCTGTTATTGAGAATGGCGACTTTTACGGGAAGTTTGTTGATAACAGCAGTAGCAAGCTCCTGTATGTTCATCTGTATGCTTCCATCTCCCGCAATATCGATCACGAGTTTATTCGGAAATGCAAGTTGTGCTCCGATCGCAGCAGGAAAACCGTATCCCATCGTACCGAGTCCACCGGACGTCAGCAGTGTCCGCGGCTTATCGAATTTAAAGAACTGGGCTGCCCACATCTGGTTCTGGCCAACCTCTGTTGTTACGATCGCATCACCTTTTGTCAGTTCATATATTTTCTCCACAACATACTGAGGTTTTATAACATCAGGCGTTTCATCATAGACAAGCGGTCTATCCGTTTTCCTCGTCTGTATCTGTTTCAACCATGACTTGCGA
>JBFGJU010000008.1:0-19015 GCA_041577035.1 Thermodesulfovibrionales bacterium
AATAGCGAGCACGGTAGCCTGAGAAACCAGAGTATCATAACCGATAAAATCAGTGCTCAGGCTGTGTGCCAGATCTCTGTAAACCGGAGCAATTGCAGAATCTTCCCCAGCCCATGTCGCCCGTGCCCGTTTCTTCTGTTCCTCCATTTCCCGGTGAAAACCATTCTCATCAATATCGAGGCTGTTTTCCGAAGCAATATCCCGCACAATATCAAGCGGGAATCCAAAGGTATCATACAACCGGAACAGTTCATTGCCGGGGATAGTGCCAAGGCCCGATTTCTTGACGTGCTCCACAACCGACTGAAGCATGGACAGTCCATGCTCAAGGGTTTTATTAAAACGTTCTTCTTCAAGCTGGAGAATCCTTTTGACACGTGTGCTTTCTTCTTTCAATTCCGGATACGCATCGCCCAGGGATTCGATAACGGCGTCACATAACGTATAGAGCAGGGGATCACTGACATCGAGATTCCGCGTGTATCTCGATGCTCTTCTTATAATCCGCCTGAGAACATACCCCCGTCCCTCATTGGCAGGGATAAGCCCTTCAGAAAGAAGAAAGGTAATCGCACGCATATGGTCGGCAATTACGCGGATAGCTGTGTCACTGTTACTGTCCTGACCATACTGTTTTCCCGACTGTGACGAGATTGCGGAGATAATGGGTGCGAAGATATCAGAATCAAAGTTACTTTCTTTCCCCTGAAGCACGGCAGATATTCTTTCAAGACCCATACCGGTATCTATGCTCGGCTTCGGAAGCGGGTTCAAGTTGCCCGATTCATCTCGTTCGTACTGCATGAACACAAGGTTCCACAACTCCAGATATCTGTCGCAGTCACATCCTACTGTGCAATCCGTTTTGCCACATGAAAGAGCATCTCCCTGATCAATCAATATCTCGGAACAGGGTCCGCAGGGACCCGTATCTCCCATCTGCCAGAAATTATCTTTTGCACCGAGGCGGACAATTTTATTTTCGGGCATTCCTATGAGATTCTTCCAGAGTTCAGCACTCTCATCGTCTTCTTCAAAGACGGTTACCCAGAGTCTGTCGATCGGCAGTCTGAAATGATCGACCAGCAGATCCCAGGCATAACGAATAGCATCTTTTTTAAAATAGTCTCCAAAGGAAAAATTGCCGAGCATCTCGAAGAACGTATGATGGCGGGCCGTATAACCGACATTTTCGAGATCGCTGTGTTTTCCGCCTGCCCGCACGCACTTCTGGCTGCTGGCGGCGCGGGTATACGCACGCTTTTCCTGGCCAAGAAAAACATATTTAAACTGGACCAGACCGGCGTTTGTAAATAACAAGGTGGGGTCGTTTTTCGGTATGAGCGATGAGCTCTGAATAATTTCATGGTCCTTAGACCTGAAAAATTCAAGAAAAGATTTTCTGATTTCAGCGCTTTTCATTCGTTATCGTGTCAATCCCGGGTGGTTCGTAATTATCTTGGTGAGACGGTCATCAGTAAAAAAAAGCTGTGATTTGAAAAAAAGTGCCTCTTTATAAACCCATTCCGTATATTCCTTGCCGTCCTCCTGCGGCTTATGAGGGATAATGTTGTCAGGACCACCCCATGCGTACCTGACCTGCACTTTTGACATGCCTATGGATATCTCGCCTTTTTTGATCTGCTCCTGAACAGGTGGCGGAAAATCTTTGATTTCCTGATGAGAATAACGCATTGATCTTGCACAGCCTGATTGAATTAAGAAAAGAATCGATATAACAGTAATGATACATTTTTTCATGATCTCCTCCTTACTGGAGATTGCAGTCCCTGAAGACGGAACGTATGACACCCAGTGAGTAACCTCGTCTCACCAGGAAATTCCAGAGCCTCTTCCGGTCGCTTTCCGTAATATTATTATCTAAATGAGCAACTTTTTTCTCAAGCAGGGTTTTGGCATTTTTCATATCACAGCTTTCGTCATAATCCAGCGTGGCGTCAATCACTGTTTTTGGTATTCCCCGTTTCATCAGGAATTTTCTGGCACCGTAGTAACCCAGTAACCGCTGTTTGTACGCCTGTCGTTTCAGAGATACTGCAAGGGCCTTATCATCAAGATACCCGGCCCGCTTAAGATAAGAAATGGTTGAGGATACGACCGCTTTAGGAAAGCCTTTTCCGGACAGCCTTTCCCGTAACTCGTTTTCGCTTCTTCCCCGGTATCCTAGCAGTTTAAAAGCATATTGCCGCGCGCTATGTGCCGAATCGGTCAATTTTCATATCGTCCTTCTTTGGTTGATCGTCAAACGTAAGATCACTGGTCGATTGTATGCCTTTTACTTTCAAGGCGAAGTCATCGGGATTGGTGGCTCTGCGAAGGGCTTCCTCATAACTGATTAATCCGGATTTGAACAGGCTGAACAGCGACTGGTCAAATGTCTGCATGCTGTAGTGTATCGCTCCCTGAGCAATTACGTCGTTTATGGTTTTTGTTTTGTCAGGATCCAGAATGCAGTCCTTAACAGTTGCTGTAGCAATAAGAACTTCTACGGCAGGAACTCTTCCCTTTCCATCTGTACGGGGAAGCAGTCGCATGGAAATAATTGCCTTCAGTATCGCAGCAAGCTGAATCCTCACCTGTTTATGCTGATACGGGGGAAAAACAGCGATAATTCTGTTAATGGTTTCAGCGGCATCGGTTGTATGCAGCGTACTCAGGACAAGATGACCTGTTTCAGCAGCTGTCAGAGAAGTCTGGATTGTTTCGAAATCTCTCATTTCACCTACGAGGATGACGTCAGGGTCCTGTCGTAGTGACGCACGCAGTGCCTTACCAAAAGACTCGGTATCACTCCCGATCTCTCTCTGGTTAACAATTGAACGCTTATCCCGGTGTAAATATTCTATCGGGTCTTCAATAGTAATGATGTTGTCGGTTCTGTTGGCATTAATATGGTCTATCATGGAGGCCAGGGTTGTCGATTTTCCACTACCGGTTGTTCCGGTGACGAGGATTAATCCACGCGGTTCGAGAGCAATTTTCTTGACGACATCAGGAAGCAGGAGTTCTTCAAAAGTAGGAATCTTCATGGGAATAACCCGAAAGACGAGTCCTATCGTGCCCCTTTGCACAAAAATGTTACATCTGAATCTGCCCAGTCCCGGAACACTATAGGCAAGGTCAATATCATTTCTTTTCTTGAAAATCTCTCTCTGTCCGGGACTCATGACGGTGAAGGCAATCTTCAGGGTATCATCCTGACTCAATTTGTTTGCATTCGAAATGGAATTGAGAACCCCGTTAATCCTGAGAACAGGATGGGATCCAACTTTAAGGTGCAGGTCAGATGCACCCATGGAATGTGCATTCTTTAAAAGCTCATTAATTTCCATAAAACACTCCTGATCTTACTTACACTTCAGATTTCTTCAGATTATACGCCTCAATAATCTTTGATTCCAGTTCATGCGCGATCTCGGTATGAGTTCTTAAATACTCCTTGGCGTTTTCTCTGCCCTGGCCTATTCGGTTGCCTGCATAACTATACCAGGCACCGGATTTTTCAACAATACCCTTCGCCACACCAAGATCAACAATCTCGCCTTCTTTTGATATACCCTCATTAAAGTAGATTTCAAATTCAGCCTGTTTAAAGGGAGGGGCCATCTTGTTTTTTACCACTTTAACACGGACACGTCCTCCAATAAATTCCTGATTTTCCTTGATATTTTCAATTTTTCTGATATCAAGTCGCATCGACGAATAGAATTTAAGGGCATTTCCGCCAGTCGTTGTTTCAGGACTGCCGAACATAACGCCGATTTTCATCCGTATCTGGTTTATGAATATAACGGTTGTATTGGATTTTGCGATCGCTGCTGTCAGCTTGCGTAATGCCTGGCTCATCAGGCGAGCCTGCAATCCCGGAAGGGAATCTCCCATGTCCCCTTCTATCTCTGCCCGGGGAACCAGCGCTGCGACAGAATCGATTACGACAATATCTACTGCCCCACTTCTGACAAGATATTCAGCTACTTCAAGTGACTGCTCACCGGTATCCGGCTGGGACACGAGCAGATCGTCCACGTTCACTCCCAGCTTTCGGGCATAATTGACGTCAAGTGCGTGTTCTGCATCTATAAAGGCAGCTGTTCCGCCAGAGGCCTGGGCCTGAGCAACAGCATTGAGGGCGAGGGTAGTTTTGCCAGAAGATTCAGGTCCATAGATTTCAACCACCCGGCCTCTCGGAAGACCGCCAATGCCCGTTGCGATATCAAGTGACAGCGAGCCGGTAGGAATGGCTTTGACTCCCTCAACGGTTTTTTCCTCCCCGAGTCGCATGATGGATCCTTTTCCGAAATTCTTCTCAATCTGGGAAATAGCCATCTCGAGCGCCTTAACCTTATCTTTATTCGACATTGTTCCTCCTACCTAACGGGATTTGAGCAAGGGTTTTATACCGTGCCCCGGCCGGACTCAGTTCACTTTTCATGAGGCTGATATTCCTAACATCGCACGTTCCAAAGTTGTGAGATGCGTATTCATCCAACTTTCTGATAACAGGTCGCACTCTGTTCCGAGAACGAAACCTTCCGATGGTGACATGTGCATGAAAAGCTCTGCTTTCAGCTGAAAAGCCAAATTGTCCCATTTCATTCTCAATATCACCATGCATTTTTTTCATCACCTCTGCCTGATCTGCTCCGATCCACAGAATCCGTGGCCTTCTTCTGTCGGGAAAACATCCGACATGAGATATTGTAATATAAAATGGTGAATAAGATAACATTTTTTTGCCGAGGACCTCTGTAATAGGGATAATGACAGATTCCGGGGTTTTACCAAGAAATTTAAGTGTAAGATGCAGGTTTTCAGCAGGAATCCATTTCACATCGGCCCCCGTTGTCCGAAGGATGTCTATTATTGCGTGCATTTCCCTTTTTATTTCATCGGGAATTTCTATGGCAATAAAACACCTCAGGTCCATAACTTCAGATTGTGATAGAAGAATTGCAGCGCCTCAAACGCAGCCTGTTTTTTTATTTTTTCCCTTGTACCCATAATTCTTAACCGCTTTGATTCGGTAATGGAATCTAACGCAACGGCTATATAAACGAGACCGATGTCTTTCTGTTCAAGCCGTTCAGGTCCTGCCACCCCGGTAACGGCGATGGAGGCATCTGTCTTAGCGGTCTTTTTTACTGATTTTGCCATCTCCAAAGCTGTTTCTTCGCTAACCATTCCAAACGTATTTAATGTAGTATTGCTGACACCGAGAACAGCATGTTTGGCGTGTCGGGAATACGATACAACACAGAGGTCGAAAAACTGTGAAGCTCCAGGCAGATCGGTTAACACATGAGAAATATATCCGCCAGTGCACGACTCTGCCACACTCATACGGAGATTTTTTTCACGCATCAGGGCGGCTATGTTCTGAATCAGGGTCAGAATATGAGCATCCATACGTGCAGGAAAATGTTTGTATATATGCCGGCAATGATATCATCGATCATAATGCCAAAGCCATGACGGAATTTTTTTTCTGCGTATCTGATCGGAAACGGCTTTATTATATCGAACGTTCTGAATAAAAGAAAAGCTGCGACCAGATATGTCGCTGCCGAAGGGAGAAAAAGAAAGGATACCAGTATTCCCACGGCTTCATCAATAACAATTTTACCGCTATCTTTCTCATTGAACACGTGTTCAGCAATCGAAGAGACATAGACACCCAAGAGAAAACCCGCGAGGATAATAAAAGCAAGAAAAACGACAGAGGGTCTGAAAAGAGTAAACAGAATGAGTCCAATCAGGCTTCCGAACGTACCCGGGGCAAACGGGATGTAGCCGACAGGACCGAGTGTTGCGATGTTTTTCCATATGCTGTTCATGACTGTCTGCGGGCAGACCGGCCTATGCTTCAATAATTTTGTAACTGTACGATATCTGTGCAGTGCCTTCCAGTGATGCCTTCACAGAGCAATACTTATCCATGGAGAGCTGCACCGATCTTTTAACCGCTTCCTCTGATATGTTTTTGCCTGTGATGACAAACTCAATGGTAATAGCGGTATATTTCTTGGGATGCTCATCGGCCTTTTCTCCAATAACATGTATTTCCAGAGACGTTACGTGCTGCTTCTTTTTTTGCAAAACAGAGATTACGTCCATACCTGAGCACCCACCGGTTCCCATTAACAGCAGTTCCATCGGGCTTGCACCGGAATTGTTGCCGCCGACTGAAGGCGGTCCATCCATCACAACTGCATGTCCTGAATCTGCAACCGCTATGAATTGCATTCCCCCAGTGTATTTTATTGTGGCTTTCGGCATGGTATCCTCCAGAAGTTATCAGATTACGTCTTACTGTATAAAACATCTTATGTATTGTCAAATAGAAATCATGATTTGAACGAAGCTGAAAGCGCGTTCTATACTCCAGCCATCTGCTTGATTTCACATAGTAATTGGACTAATATACAATATAGGAGTAGGGAGTAATTTTTTAGTCGGCCTTTTTTATTTTCTGTCGAAAATGATACCCCAGACGGGGTATGGAACTGTATATAATTGAGGAGGTTTTATGAACACGATAAAGACAGTAATGCTTTTGACACTGTTAACCCTGATGCTGGTGTACGGCGGGGCGTATCTTGGTGGCAGGCAGGGCATGACGATTGCTCTGATATTAGCCTTTCTAATGAATTTTGTGACTTATTTCTTCAGTGACAAAATAGTGCTGAAGATGTACCGTGCAAGGGAGGCGACTGAGGCAGAGGCGCCTGCCCTGTATAGAATCGTCAGATCGTTAACGCAAAAGGCAGGAATGCCGATGCCGAAGGTTTATGTTATACCAAGTCAGTCACCGAATGCCTTTGCCACCGGAAGAAATCCGAACCATGCTGTCGTTGCAGCGACCGAAGGTATTATGGGAATTCTTACGGAAGACGAACTTGCCGGTGTTATGGCACATGAACTGGCCCATGTTAAACACCGGGACATCCTCATCGGGACAATTGCCGCAACAATCGCTGGAGCGATCAGTTATCTGGCCATGATGGCCCGTTGGGCAATGATCTTCGGAGGGCGGTCAAGTGAAGACCGGGGGGGCAACCCGATTGTTGCTTTGGTTATGATGATAGTCGTACCGATTGCAGCCATGTTAATTCAGATGGCTATTTCTCGATCCAGGGAATATGCAGCGGATGCGGGCGGCGCGCACATTCACGGGAATCCCCGATCACTTGCCAGTGCGCTCAGAAAACTGCATAAAGGTGTTAAGGCAATACCAATGAACGTAAATCCCGCAACATCTCATATGCTCATTGTGAGCCCGTTAAGCGGCAGATCAATGATGAAGCTTTTCAGTACACATCCGCCAATGGAAGAGAGAATTGCGAGGCTGGAATCAATGTCCTTGGGGAGTTAACAGCAGACGTCCTGCTGTATGCTGATTTAATTCTTTCCCTTTTTGTCGCGTAGTCTTTTTTCTGTTAAACCGATTGTGAGGAGCCGACATCCATGTACTGGCATCAAAAAGATATTGATACGGTAATTGCGGAACTTGACACTTCCCATAAAGGGCTTACGTCAAAAAAGGCTAAGAAAGCACTTAAACAATACGGCCTTAATGCATTAATTGAAAAGAAAAAAAGAACTCCATTCATGATGCTTCTTGACCAGTTCAGGGATTTCATGATAATCGTTCTTATTGTGGCGGCCGCTGTCTCAGGTTTTATCGGCGAACTCACCGATACCATAGCGATCATTGTAATCGTCGTCCTGAACGCTATCATCGGTTTTGTTCAGGAATATCGCGCTGAACGTGCAATAGCAGCACTGAAGCAGCTGTCTGCTCCAATGGCTCACGTCATACGAGACGGACAATCAACACATATCCCTGCTCGTAATCTGGTTCCTGGCGACCTTGTGATCCTTGAGGCAGGCAATATTATCCCTGCAGACCTGCGTTTACTGGAGGCAGTTCAGCTAAAAGCAGTTGAGTCGGCGCTGACCGGCGAATCAGAATCTGTGGAAAAACATATAGAATCCATTCACGATGAACTGCTTCCCATAGGCGATCGGAAAAATATGGTCTTTAATGGGACGTCTGTGTCTTATGGAAGGGGATCGGGAATTGTTGTTGCTACTGGCATGGAGACAGAGCTCGGCAGGATCGCCACTATGCTTCAGGAAGAAGACGAGGTTAAAACGCCACTACAGAAGCGGCTTGCTGTTTTTGGCCAGAGACTTGCCATTATTGTTCTGGTTATCTGCGCCATTGTGTTTGGGTTTGGTCTTTTGAGAGGAGAGCCGCCGCTTCTTATGCTCCTGACAGCAATTTCTCTTGCAGTGGCGGCCATTCCCGAGGCACTTCCTGCTGTGGTTACCATCTCGCTCGCACTCGGAGCAAAGAAACTGGTGCGGCAGAATTCCCTGATACGTAAATTGCCTGCGGTTGAAACACTGGGATCAGTTACCTACATTTGTTCGGATAAAACCGGGACGCTCACGTTGAATAAAATGAGTGTTGAAGAAATATATGTCAATGGACAGTTGATGAAACGTCCTGATCTGAAGAAAAAACAAGATCGTATTGAACAGCAACCAGCTCTGGTAACCTTTTTGCGGTCCTTAGCCCTGAATAATGATGTCAGAGTGGGATCTGACAAAAGTATCATCGGCGATCCTACAGAAATTGCTTTATATGCCATTTCCAGTGAGCATGGTTTTGACAAGTACCATCTTGATAATCAGTTTCCCCGCTCCTATGAAATTCCTTTTGATTCAGAACGGAAATGCATGACCACAATTCATAAATGGTCCGATGATACCTGGGTCTCTTTTACAAAAGGCGCTGTTGATGTATTAATGCAGAAAACAGATAATGTTCTGACATCTGATGGTGCGGGGTATATTGACAGTGATGAGGTTCAGCGGGTGCATAACCGCATGGCTGCAGACGGCATGAGAGTTCTGGGAGTAGCTATGAGAATCTGGAAGCAGTTGCCTGAAGATATAACAGCAGAAATAATGGAAACAAATCTGACCTTACTGGGACTGGCCGGTATGATGGATCCGCCGCGACCGGAAGCGATAGATGCTGTGCAACTCTGTAAAACAGCTGGTATCAGACCGGTTATGATTACCGGTGACCATCCTATAACAGCTCATGTTATTGCAAAACGGATGGGGATCATCGAAGAAGGCTCAAAGGCTGTTATTACCGGACGAGAGCTCAAAAAACTTCCCTTTGAAGATTTTGAGGAACGGGTCGAGCGGCTGAGGGTGTATGCCCGCGTTGCCCCCGAGCAGAAACTGAAAATTGTAAAGGCACTACAGGACAAGGGGCATTTTGTTGCCATGACGGGCGACGGTGTCAATGATGCCCCTGCACTCAAGCGAGCTGATATTGGTATTGCCATGGGCATTACCGGCACGGATGTATCAAAGGAATCAGCTCATATGATTCTTTTGGATGATAACTTTGCAACGATTGTTAAGGCTGTTAAGGAAGGAAGAAGAATATTCGATAATATCCGGAAGTTCATAAAATATACCATGACCAGCAATTCCGGCGAAATCTGGACTATTTTCCTTGCTCCTTTTTTTGGTCTGCCAATTCCTCTATTACCGATACACATTCTCTGGATTAATCTGGTGACTGATGGCCTGCCCGGGCTTGCATTGGCGGCAGAGCCGGCGGAAAAGGAAATCATGAGCAGACCGCCGCGACATCCAAAAGAAAGCATTTTTGCGCACGGACTGGGATCGCACATATTGTGGGTGGGGATCCTTATGGGTGGCGCCTCTATTTTCTCGCAGGCGTGGGCAATAAAGACCGGTCATGGAAACTGGCAGACGATTGTGTTTACCGTGCTCTGTCTGAGCCAGATGGGCCATGTGCTTGCTGTGCGATCCGAGAAGGAGTCTTTCTTCGCAATGGGTATCTTCTCTAATATGCCGCTGTTAGGAGCCTTTGTACTCACCCTGGCACTTCAGATGGCAACGATATATGTGCCGTATCTCAATCCCATATTCAAGACGAAACCTTTGACCCCATCAGAGCTGGTCTTTACGCTTGTGTTATCATCAGTGGTCTTTTGTGCCGTCGAAACAGAAAAATACTTCAGGAGAAGACAGCGGAGTTGAAACGACCGTCAAAATCCTTGTGCTGATTTATCCAATGAACAGGAAAGGAGATCAGATGGACAAAACAGTGATAACAACCGAAATGCCTGACATTTCACTATCACGGAGGGGCAAGGTCAGGGATATCTACGATCTTGGTGAC
The DNA here is from genome assembly GCA_041577035.1 of Thermodesulfovibrionales bacterium. Classification (GTDB taxonomy): domain Bacteria; phylum Nitrospirota; class Thermodesulfovibrionia; order Thermodesulfovibrionales; family UBA6898. The sequence continues at coordinate 10,259 of JBFGJU010000008.1, forward strand.
AGTCTCCTGCTTATTGCCTCTGATCGAATATCTGCATTTGATGTGGTACTTCCATCCGGCATACCGGGGAAAGGAAAGGTCTTGACGCAGATTTCGCTTTACTGGTTTAAGGAGATGGAAAATATTATAGCGAATCATTTGATCTCTGCAGATGTGAATGATTATCCCAATCAGTGCCGGAAATACCGTGATCAGCTCGAAGAAAGAAGTATGCTCGTAAAAAAGGCTGAACAGATTCCTGTCGAATGCATAGTGAGGGGATATCTTTCAGGAAGTGGCTGGAAAGAATATCAGGCCACGGGTATGATATGCGGTATCAAACTTCCCAAAGGTATGAAAGAATCAGAACGGCTCGATATCCCGATTTTTACCCCGAGCACCAAGGCGGATGAGGGTCATGATGTAAACATATCATTTGCCCAGGCAGCCGATATTGTCGGCAAGGAAACAGCAGAAAAGCTGAAAGCGGTGAGCCTCGGCATATACGCAAAGGCAAGAGAAATGGCCGAAAACAAAGGTATTATCATAGCAGATACCAAGTTTGAATTCGGATTCTACGATAGCGAGATAATACTGATTGATGAAATACTGACACCTGATTCATCACGGTTCTGGGCTGCCAATACCTATGAGCCAGGGAGATCGCAGGACAGCTATGATAAACAGATCATACGGGACTATCTTCTAACGCTTGACTGGGACAAGACATATCCCGGACCCGAGCTGCCAGCACAAATTATTGAAAAGGCTTTGACACGATATAAGGAAATATTTAGCATTCTCACTGGATAGGACTTTACTTTCGTGCTGTTTTATGAAGGATCAGCCCGATATACTTGTTTGCCGGATTGCTTCTTTCCAAAAAGGGTATGGATTTTTTCCGGCGTGCTCCGAATTTGTTCATCTCCCACAGAATATCGTGGTTGTCAGGGTCATATTGTAATCCGTCCTTCAGGGCCTTGATAGCCTCTTTTTTCTTCTTGCCCTTAATGTAAGCCCTGCCTAAATTCAGGTAAAACACCGGATAAAAGAATTCAATGCCGAACGTCATAGTCTCATTCAACCTTTCTATGGCATCACGACAAATCGATATTCCTTCCCGCGCCTTATTTTCTATAACAGCCACAAGACACCCATAATACGATAGAAGAAAGGGATCCGTCGGATACGCCTCAAGTGCCTCTCTGAGGGTACTGAGCGCGTTCTTGGGGTTTTTGTTTCTGAGCAGATGCTGGACTTCTTCGAAATACACAGACTTCCGCTTTTGCACTTTAGCCTGACTTGCAATAAACATGTCAATAGCGTCCTGATGCTGCTTTTCCAAGAAGGCCTTGATTTTGTTTTTGAAGGACTTAAGTTTCTTGAGATGAGTATAATTTGATTTCTTTGAATATACAATTTTACCTTTCAGGTAAATCGTCGTTATCGCCGTATTCGTCCGTGGCCCCATATCCTCAGTCTGGACCTGATAGGTAATATCATCTATTGTGACAGCATTATTCAGTTCTTCAGATCCCTTGGCTTTTATATCTATCTTCGATTTTTTCGACATATTCTATTCTACCAGATTGAATTGCATCAGCCCACTTTTTATCTTATAATGGAATTCATGGATAAAAGAATAGTCTATTTTGAAAAAAAAGGAAAGCATAATACCGGGGCATGTCTCGAACTGCTGAAGGAATCCGTCAAACAGGATGACTATAAACATGCAGTCGTGGCGTCGACAACCGGAGAGACAGGACTTCTTTTTTCTGAAGCGCTTAAGAATACAGAACTGAACCTTGTTGTAGTCAGTCATTCGGTTGGTTTTAAAGGACCAAATACGTTTGAGTTTTCGGATGGCATAAAAGAAAAAATATTGGCAAATGGAAACAAAATGTATACGGGAACAATTCTCACACATTCAATTGAAACATCTCTGAATGCGAAATTCAGCGGTATCTATCCGGCAATGATTGTTGCACAATCGTTAAGGCGATTCGGGGAGGGGGCTAAGGTATGCTGTGAGATTGTGATGATGGCGGTCGATGGGGGGTTGATACCTGAGCAGGAAGAGGTTCTCGCGGTTGCCGGCACCGGATATGGCGCGGACACTGTTATGGTTCTGCGATCAGCAGCGTCAAAGCGATTTCTTGATCTGAGAGTACTCGAAATAATCGCAAAACCAAGACTCTGAAGACAGGTTTGCCCGCCTCAGGCGGGTTGAGGTGAAGGCTGAGCACACGCCATAAAGATGATCAAACAAAGGCGCAGAGAAAAAGATAATCTTATTGTTACACATTTTGGCGGACGCCACACCTACCATGACGCCCTTGCAGCATTGGTCGGTTTGCTTGAATTGAACGCGGGGAATGACCATATATACGAGATTGTTATTAATGATGATGATCTGAAACTGGATTTTACCGAACAGGAAGAAAAAATGATTACGGACAAGGTTATATCAACTTTTGAACAATTTGAACGAGGTGCTTTAGCTGTCGTTGCGAACAGTGATTATATTTTTGGGCTGACGAGGATGCTTACCGCAACGTTAGAGAATGAACTCATTGCCATATCGGTTTTTCGAAGTGAAGCACTTGCCCGAAAATGGATTCAGGAAATGAGAGAATTGCATAAGAAAGGGGTCCGGTCGACAGACTAACGTCCGCTCACGATATCCCGTTGTAAGCCCCGAAAGAAATGAGACGTATACAAGGATATCTCTCTGAACCGTCGTGATCCGAATACAGGGAGATATGTTTGTGATTTGTTCTTTGTTTTTTCTATTACTTTTTGATATATCCTTCAACAAGGATATCTTCGGCTATGCGCTTGATTGATACCTGTTCGAGCTGATAAGCGTTTTCAAGCTCTCTAAACTGCTTGCCGCCAACCGCAGGTACTGAATCTCTGCCGCCAATTATCTTTGGTGCAATAAAAATCATGACTTTATCTACAATCCCGGCTTCAAGGCATGAGGCATTAAATGAACCACCTGCTTCGATCAGGATGGATGTAATATGCTTTTTTCCGAGCTCATGCATGAGCCAGTTAAGATCGACTGTATCCCCTGAATGTTCGATTAGTTTTACCCCTTTTTCTTCCAATATATATTTTTTCATTTGATCTTCAATCTTCAGATTGTGCAGAGCCGATTTTCGGGCAACGATAAGAGTAGGGGGTGGGACCGAAATGACATGTGCATCAGGTTTTATTTCCATTTCAGAATCAATAACAATCCGTATGGGATTTCTGCTTCTGGCCATGCGGCAGGTGAGCTGCGGGTCGTCGGCTCTTACGGTACCAATGGCGGTCATAACTGCGTCTGTACTTCCCCTCAATTTATGAACGAGCCTTCGTGACTTTTCACCCGTGATCCACCGGGACTTCCCCTCGGGTGTGGCTATTTTACCGTCCAGGGTCATGGCTACTTTCAGAACTACAAAAGGAAGGCCGGTTTTGATATGCTTGATGTATACTTCATTCAGTCTTCGGGCGATATTTTCGTGTATGCCCACGTCGACCTCGATACCGGCTCGACGTAAGGTTTCAATGCCCTGACCAAACACCTTTGGATTGGGATCCTCCATGGATATGACAACTTTCCTGATACCTGAAGCAATAATCCTGTCTACGCAGGGAGGGGTTCTTTTGTCTTCATGACAGCACGGCTCGAGGCTTGTATAGAGTGTTGCGCCGGCAGCCTTACTTCCTGCTTTGTCCAGTGCCATGACTTCGGCATGAGGAGCTCCTGCCACTTTATGATATGCTTCCGACACAATGCTTCCATTTCTGACAATAAGGGCTCCGACCATCGGGTTGGGACTGGTATGACCACGTGCCCGCGAAGCAAGTGCGAGGGCCCTTTTAATAAAAAACTCATCGTTCATACAAAAAAGGATACCATAAACAGGAACAGCATTGGTAAAAGACCATCTGAATGCGTCTGCCGGGCATTTTTAACGCTATGCTATAATGTATAAAGAAAAAATGCATGAAATGTCCATCGCTCTTAATATGCTCGATATTGTTTCGGAGCAGTGCAGAAGAGCAGACTGCACAGAAATAGAATCCATACATGTAAAAATAGGTAAGGCTTCCGGTGTACTCTGTGACGCACTGCTCTTTGCCTTTGATGCAGCCAAACAGGATTCAATAGCAAAGAATGCTTTTCTTCATATCGAAGAAGTGCCGGTTACCGGATTTTGCAGTGATTGTGACAAGGATTTTGCAGTTGAAGAGCAGTACATCCTCTCATGTCCGTTATGTCAGGGAACGGCATTCAAGATAACCGGAGGCCGCGAGCTGGATATCATAGATATCGAAGCGGTATAGTTACCGGCGGTGACGATCATTAATGTGTCGAGACGTCGTGTGTATGTAATGTCATTAAGGGGGTTTTAAACTGGTGAAGGTAAAAATCATTACGAAGATTCTGGAAGCAAATGACAGAATAGCGCTGCAGAACCGTAACATTTTTGATGAAAACGGGATATTTGTTATTAACCTCATGAGTGCTCCGGGAGCAGGAAAAACATCACTCCTTGAACAGACCATCCGGAAATCATCAGGCATGAACATCGGAATTATCGAAGGTGATATTGCAGGGAGTGATGACGCAGAACGAATAGAACGTCTGGACATACCAGTTGTTCAGATCAATACCGGAGGCGCCTGTCATCTTGATGCAAATATGATCAATGAGGTTATTCGGGATCTGCCTCTCGATACGCTCGGTATCGTTTTCATTGAAAATGTTGGCAATCTCGTGTGTCCGGCCGAGTTTAAGGTCGGAGAGGATATCAAAGTTATGCTGCTGAGTATTACTGAAGGTCACGATAAACCGCTCAAATATCCGCTCATGTTTCAGGAATCGTCAGCTCTGATATTAAATAAAATCGATCTTGCACCGTATACGGACGTTGATATAGAGAAGATAAAAAAGGACTCACTATCGTTAAATCCTGCGCTGCGTATATTCGAGATCTCCTGCAGAACAGGTCAGGGCATCCAGAATTGGGTGGACTGGCTCAAGAGACTGCCTCAAAAGTAGTCTGCTGAAAGTTCCTTCGTAAAAAGCTCACGGTATCATCCGATTTTCGCTGAAGAACGGATTAAGTTATAATAAAAAATAATGCAGGCTATAGATTCGCTACATATTGCTATTAAAGGAATCGTTCAGGGGGTTGGATTCCGCCCTTTTGTCTATAATCTCGCTCAGGAACTCTCGCTGAAGGGGTTTGTTACAAATACCTCGGACGGGGTATTTATATCCGTGGAAGGATGTAACCTTGACGATTTTCTGGAGCGGGTGAGAACGGAGTCGCCGCCTCTTTCAAAGATAATGAGTGTAGACATATCTCCGTCAGAGCCTACCGGATATACTGTTTTTTCCATAAAAGAAAGTTCTGAAAAAGGAACTTTTACACTGGTATCGCCTGATATGTCGATCTGTACAGACTGTTTAAGGGAACTCTTCGACAGGCAGGACAGGCGTTATCATTATCCGTTTATAAACTGTACGAACTGCGGTCCGCGGTATACCATAACGAAATCAGTACCGTATGACAGAAGAAATACTACCATGAAGGTTTTTGAAATGTGCCGTGACTGTGATGCGGAATATCATGACCCCTCAAACAGACGTTTTCATGCACAACCGAATGCCTGTCCGCAGTGCGGACCCCGGGTCGAACTGACCGGTAGTGATATATGCAGGAAAGATTTCCCGATTGACAGCCCGATCAGGTCAGCCCGCAGTCTTCTGAAAGATGGGAAGATCATTGCCGTCAGAGGGCTGGGAGGCTTTCACCTGGCGTGTGACGCTACAAATGATGATGCAGTAAAAAAACTGCGTCAAAGGAAGCGAAAAAGCAATAAACCCTTTGCCGTTATGGCGCCTGATATTGAAGCAATCACTTCCATTTGTCACGTTTCTGAAAAGGAAAGACAGGTACTTTCGTCGCCCGCAAGACCGATCGTACTTCTTAAAAAGCGATTGCCGGCGGTACTGACGGACGCAGTCGCACCACAGAACAGTACGCTTGGCTGCATGCTCCCCTACACGCCATTGCACTATTTGCTGTTTTATCCGGATGATTTGAATTCAGCACCTGATTTCAAGGCACTGGTAATGACAAGCGGAAACCTCAGCGAGGAGCCGATCATTATTGGCCTTGCTGATGCCTGCTCCCGTCTTGCACCTGTTGCAGACGCCTTTTTAACGCACAATCGTGATATCCATATGAGAGTCGATGACTCGGTAGTCCAAATAATAAACGAACGTCCGGATTCCTCAGGGTCAAAATCTTTTTTTATCAGGCGGTCACGTGGGTTCGCTCCGAACCCGATACCGCTTCACTCAGATGGGCCTGATGTTCTCGGATGTGGCGCTGACATAAAAAACACATTTACACTGATAAAAGGACGTTACGCTATCCCCAGCCAGCATGTCGGTGATATGGAAAATTACGAGACAGTGGATTTTTTCGAAGAGACACTTCATAACCTGTCGGCAGCCTATCGTGCAGAACCGGAAGCAATAGCTTATGATCTTCATCCTCATTATCTTTCAACGAAATGGGCATTACAGCAGAAATCATATGCCGGAGGCCGCGGGATAACAACGCAGGGCATACAGCATCATTATGCACACATAGCTTCAGTCATGGCAGAAAAGGGGTTCAAAGAAAAAGTTATAGGGATCTCATTTGATGGAAACGGCTACGGCGCAGACGGAACATTGTGGGGCGGTGAATTTATCATATGCGATATTCATGGATTTAAACGAGCCGCCCATCTCAAGTATATACCACTGCCAGGCAGTGAAATGGCGGTAAGGGAACCATGGAGAATCGCCGTCAGTTATCTACAGGCGGCGACAGGAGATCAGCTATGGGATTACATAAGACCGGAATTTATTGCTCGTCATGGAAAAGACCGGATAGAACAAATAGTCGATATTTCAGAAAAAAGGGAGTTTTCTCCGCTTTCTTCAGGAGCAGGCCGTCTGTTTGACGCGGTCTCTGCCCTGCTCGGTATCTGTGACTTAAATACATACGAAGGTGAGGCTGCGATCGCACTGGAGTCTCATGTCGTGCAGGATGTATATGAGGATTATCCCGTTGATATAACCTTTCAGGATATGATTGAGATTGATTTTTCTTACACAATTCTCAAGATCATAGAAGATCTTTCAAACAACGTGCCAACGGAGGTTATAGCAACCAGATTTCATAATACGGTTGTTACGGGAATAATAGCGGTAACAAGAAAACTTTCAATAATGTATAACCTGCACAACGTTCTGCTTAGTGGCGGTGTTTTTCAGAATCGGTATCTTTTGAAGAGACTACTAGACGCTTTCGCTCATGAAGAATGCTCGGTATTTCTTAACGAAACGGTACCATGCAATGATGCAGGAATATCACTCGGCCAGGCATACCTTCTGAGAGAGCGAATAAAGAGAGGGAGTATTTGAAATGAAAGCGGTCATAAGCAGAATAAAGGATTTGAAGAAGTCAATCCGACGTCCAGTCAGATTAATGGAAGTGTGCGGGACTCATACAGTCGCAATCTTCAAACACGGAATAAGAAGCCTGCTGCCCGATGATATGCAACTTCTCAGTGGTCCCGGATGTCCGGTATGTGTTACATCCATTAAAGACGTTGATACGGTGCTTTGTCTGGCAAAAAAAGAACAGGTGACTGTTGTCACCTTTGGCGATATGATGAGAGTTCCGGGGAATAAGAAATCTCTTTTTCAAGCAAAATCTGAAGGCTGTGATATCAGAATAGTGTATTCCCCTCTGGATGCACTCGCGATAGCGCAAGAGAACGAGAATAAAACGATAATTTTTTTCGCCACAGGGTTTGAAACAACGTCACCATCAATAGCAGGTACGATTCAGGAAGCGGACAAGCATGAAGTTAATAATTTTTATATATATTCAACACATAAGCTGGTACCCCCCGCATTGAAGGCGTTACTCTCCTCCGGAGATGTCCTTGTCGACGGTTTTATACTGCCCGGACATGTCAGTACCATAATCGGATCACGGCCATATGATTTCATCGCATCTGATTATCATAAACCATCCGTGATAACCGGATTTGATGCCGGTGATATTCTCGAGGCTATCATGCTGCTGCTTGATCAGATTGCCTCGGAACGTTCTATTGTCGAGAACCAATATTCAAGAATAGTGCGCCAGGAGGGTAATCCGAAAGCGATGGCCCTTATCGATGAGTATTTTGAACCTGTAGATGCTGTGTGGCGGGGAATCGGGACCATACCGAAAAGCGGACTGGCATTACGAAGTCAGTATAAAAACAGAGATATCACGTCAGTTTTTTCGTGTAACGTATCTGATGCAGCAGAACCGCGGGCATGCGCTTGCGGAGATGTTCTGAAGGGTATCAAAATACCTACGGATTGTGCTCTCTTTGGTAGGGCTTGTACACCGGAAAAGCCGGTGGGTGCCTGCATGGTCAGTTCAGAAGGCAGTTGTGCAGCATATTACAAATATTCCGGTGTAACACGGTCGTAGCATGATGTCATCACATCACAGTCGATCTGCGCACGATAATAGAGATGAAGATTTGGACACCATTCAGTTAAGCCACGGAAGCGGCGGCACGATGATGCACAGATTAATCAGGGAGTATTTTGTGCCCGCATTCAATATTAAAACGCTCTCTGATTCAGCAGTTGTCGACATACCGGCAAAACAGAAACTGGCCATTACGACTGATTCCTATGTTGTTTCACCC
>JBFGJU010000009.1:0-18961 GCA_041577035.1 Thermodesulfovibrionales bacterium
CAAAAGCCATTTCTAACAGCGCGGTAACCAGACCGCCGTCACTCCTGTCATGTCCCGCAAGGATCATATCATTGTTGATAAACTGCTGTATGGCAGTAAATGTCTTCTTCAGCAGTTCAGGCTTTTCAATGTCGGGGGGTTCATCGCCAATCTGCCGGTAACAGTGTGCCAGTGCAGATCCGCCAAGACGGCTTTTTCCTTCTGACAGGTCGATCAGGAGCAGTCGACTTTCCCCCGCCTTTTTGATATCAGGAGTGATAATTTTTGTGATATCCGGGCATGGTGCATATGCAGAAATCACCAGTGTTCCCGGAGATTTGACAATCTCTGTTTGTCCATCCGGGTCAGTTACCTTCGCTGCCATGGAAAGGCTGTCTTTGCCACCATCAACAGCAATGCCAAGCGCTATCATGATATCCCGCAGAGCTACCGCTGCATCGTACAGCTCGGCACCTTCTCCCGGGATCTTGGGAGCCCACATCCAGTTTGCAGAACACTTGATATCTTCGATGGCACGAATCCGCGCCCACATGATATTTGTTACTGCCTCGCCGACACTCATCCGTGCCATTGCAGCAGGATCTATAAGGCCTTTGACTGGTTGTTCTCCTATTGCTATTGCTGCCCCGGTTACACCAAAATGACTCTGTGCTATCACAGACACGTTCGAAACCGTCAGCTGGAGGGGCCCGCAGCACTGTTGCCGCGCGATAAGTCCGGTTACACTACGGTCAACTTTATTGGTGAGAAATCGTTTTGATCCTACTGATATCAGTCTCAGAACCCGTTCAAGGGCATCTCTGACCGTAAGCCTTTCCGGAAAAACCACGGGTGTACGGGTACGCTCGACCCGTTCGAGAATAAAGGTCTTCTGCGGCATATCCCCGAGCACCTTGTCAAGATCCAGATTGACCGGTGTACAATCGTCTTTTTCATCATGAAGAATGATATAACCACTTCCTGTTATTTCGCCGATGAATGCACAGGGCACTTTTTCTCGCCGGCAGATGGCAAGAAATTCATCCGCCCTTTCAGGGGTGATAAGAAGGGCGTTCTGCTCCTGATATTCCGCACCCCATATCTCGAGCACTGAAAGGGTATTGTCTCCAAGCTGAATCTTCCGTATTTCTATTGTTGCTCCAGCCGGGTAAATTATTTCTTTTACCACATTGCAGTTTCCGCCTGCGCCCTGGTCGTGTATACTGATTATGGGATTCCTGTCACCCATTTCAACGCATGCCCGGATAACCCGGTTCATTTTCTGCTCCATCTCTGCATCACCACGCTGCACCGCATTGAAATCAAGCTCTTCAATATTCTGCCCCTGTATCATGCTTGAGGCAGCACCGCCCCCCATCCCGATCCGGTAAGCAGGCCCTCCAATCTTTGTTACCAGCATCCCCTTTTCAGGCATATGCTTGTCTGTGTGCTCTGCCTTCATCTGTCCAATTCCACCGGTAAACATGATAGGTTTAATCCATTCTCTTCGCTCCTGGTCAGGAAGCCTCAAACCAAATGATCGGGTAAATCCCTGAATGATCGGCTCGCCGAATTTATTACCGTAATCAGACGCACCATTGCTGGCTTCAATTTCTATGGCGAGCGGACGTGCCAAATTTGATGGATAGAAAAAGCCGGTATCTTCCCAGGGAAGAGGATAATCAGGAATCATCAGATTGCCTACACAATATGCCGCAGTGCCTGCAATTACCAGCGCCCCCCTTCCTGTTGCCTGCACATCGCGTATCCTGCCTCCCGTCCCGGTCTCAGCCCCGGGAAACGGAGCGACACCGCTCGGAAAGTTATGTGTTTCAGCAGTAAAAATAATGTTATAAGTGAATGATTGTTTGCGGAATTTGCTCATATTCCCCGGAATATCCGGCACAATCGTCTCAATTTCATACCCTTGTATCGCACTTGAATTATCCTTGAAGGCAATCACGCTGTTAGCCGGATTACGCTCAAGAGTCTGCTGTATGATGCGAAGAAGCGTATCCTTTACTTCACTCCCGTCTATGATCAGACGGCCCTTAAAAAACCAGTGTCGGGAATGCTCGCTGTTCGACTGGCCCAGATCAAAACATTCAACATTTGTGGGATTTCTGCCTATCCGCTTTATAAAAAGATCATAATAATAATTAATATCCCAGTCATCAAGACCAAGCCCCATATCAATATTCATTCTTTCCAGTGCTGATCTTCCCTGCTCGGCAAGAGGTATTGTGAACACAGGCTCAGGCTGCAGACCGGTTTCAAAGGTAGTAAGTTGATGAGGATACACGCACTCTGTCATCCTGTCATGCAATGTGTGGGCGAACTGTTCAATCTTCTCCTCATTCAGCGGCTCTTCTGTTGCGATACAGTATCTTCTTGAGCATTCAATACGAGTTATCGGTGCAAGTCCGCATGCGTGACAGATAGATATGGCGTTTGCTGACCAGGCGGTTGTAAAGTTCAGGCGAGGGCCAACTTCAACACAATAGGCCTGCGTTTCCGGATTCAAGTTGTCACGAAAAAAACTCTTTTCTGAAAAATGCTCCGGTTCAAACGTTTCGCTCAAAAGCCATTGCAGTATGAGCAGTTCTTCATTTCCAAGGGGTTTTCGCGTTTCAATATAAAAACAAAATTCTGTTTGGATATCTGTTATGGCCTGTGAGATATTATTCCTAGCAAAGGATAACAGCTGATCCTTGCCGGAGCCAGTAAGGGCAGGTGTTTTATATCGGTATAACAATGACAATTCTTTCCAATTCCTAGGTAGATTTTCCAAAGACCCGTTTAAACAGATAATCGATATTTTTCAGATAGTGCTTGAGGTCAAATATGTCGTTTATTTCTTTAACGGTCAGATATTTTTTTACTACTTTATCCTTCATTAATAACGTTTTGAATTCTTTCTTCTTTTTCCAACTGATCATTGCATTCCTCTGGACAACGGTATATGCATCCTCCCTGGACAATCCCTTTTCCGTAAGCCTGATCAGTACTTTCTGAGAATTATACAGGCCATAACTCCGCCGCATATTGTCCTTCATCCTTTCAGGATAAACCTGGAGTCCAGAGACTATGCCTATAAGCCGGTTCAACATATAATTAACGAGTATCGTGCTGTCAGGAATAATGACCCGCTCAACCGATGAATGGGAGATATCCCTCTCATGCCATAACGCCACATTTTCAAATGAAGCCAGCGTATTTGACCTGACAATGCGTGCCAGGCCGGACAGGTTCTCACAACCAACAGGATTACGCTTATGAGGCATTGCAGATGATCCCTTCTGTCCCTCGGCAAAAGGCTCTTCTATTTCGAGCACCTCTGTTCTCTGAAGATGTCTGAACTCTAAGGCTATTTTTTCTACCAGTGCCGATACTAACGCAAGGGCTGACAGATATTCGGCATGCCGGTCCCTCTGAACAACCTGTGTCGCTATCGGCTCAGGTCTTAGCCCAAGCTTTTTGCAGATCTCTTCTTCCGCTGCCGGCGGAATATTGGAAAACGTCCCCACTGCCCCAGAAAATTTTCCAACACTGATCGTTTTGCGGGCCCGCTGCATTCTTTCAAGATTTCTTTTAGCTTCCTCATACCAGAGGGCAAACTTCAGGCCAAATGTCATGGGTTCGGCATGCACGCCGTGGCTCCTGCCTATGCAGACCGTATCTTTGAACCTAAAGGCCTGCTGTTTTAAAGTATCCATAAGCTGCCTGATATCCCGAATAATAATACCTGCCGCCTGTTTCATCAGAACTGCCTGCGCAGTGTCGACGACATCCGAAGATGTGAGACCTTTATGCACATATCGTGACTCAGGACCGATATGCTCTGCCACAGACGTAAGGAAGGCGATGACATCATGTTTCACTATTTCCTCAATCTCATTGATCCGTGCGATGTCAAAATCAGCTTTCTTTCTGATTATCTGAAGGGATTTTTGGGGAATCCTGCCTCGCTCAGCCCATGCTTCACATACAGCAATTTCAACCTTCAGCCACGCTTTAAATCTATTCTTCTGATCCCAGAGCTGCCCCATTTCCTTCAACGTATAGCGTTCTATCATGATATCCCCTTTGTTTTACGTTTTATAAGAAATGCTATTGTATAACAACGCTCCTATAATAATTAACCTTTTTTAGCCAAAGCAAGTAGCTTTTCTAAAGGGAACGCTGATAGATGCCTGTTCTGTCAGTATTATATCCGTGAAAGACGGCATACGACATGTTCGCCACACACAGTGGAGAATGCCTGCCAGTATAATGATCAGACCACACCCAGAATCATAATCCGACGGATAGTCTCTCTATCAGGGGATGAGGCAAACCAAATTGTTTCATCTTCAGTTGTGTTGCCTCGATATTGTAACCGATCCGCTTTATGCTTGCGGTGTCACCACCCACAACCGCATAACCTGCCCGCGAGTCCCCATCCCGCGGCTGTCCCACACTGCCCACATTAACAATATACCGACAGTCTGGTTTAAGCGTGATTTCATTCTTATACATGTTTATTTTTCCAGAGGGCATCTGCTCCATAATAAATGGTTTATGACTGTGTCCGATAAAGCAGATAGCTGTATAAAAAAAACGAAAATTTACCGCCGCATCTGCAGGAGAAATAATGTAGTGCCATTTATCCGGTTCAAAAGGTGACGCATGGACCAGTGTAACAGTTCCATTTTGTGGTCTGGCGATTACCGGAAGAGTTCTGAGAATTTCTTTATGTTCCTTACTAATAGCTGTTCGTGTCCATTCTATCGCTGCCCGCGCGTATACATTAAAAAAACTCACATCTGTCAAGCCGCAGACACCCCAGTCATGATTTCCTGACAGAAGAACCGTACACTCCCGAGCCAGTATTTCAATACACCGATCAGGATCCGGTCCATAACCAACGGCATCGCCCAGAAAAAAAATGTCAGTGACAGCCCTTTTCTTCAGGGCCTCCAACACAGCGTTCAGAGCCTCAAGATTGGAATGGACATCTGAAATCACAGCATAGGACACTATACCGCACCGTCCCTCCGTGAGACTTTATCAAGCAGTCCATTGATAAACGCAACAGATTCCGAGGACGAGTACTTTTTTGCAATTTCAAGCGCCTCGTTAATGGTAACGGCAGAAGGGATATCTTTTCTGTACAGAATTTCATAAATGGAAAATCTCAGTATATTTCTATCGACAACGGGCATTCTTTCGATGGTCCAGTGTTCCGCAGATTCCCGGATAATCCTGTCAATTTCGTCAAGATGTTTGAGAGTTCCCTTGATCAATTCTTCAGCAAAGACCCTATCATCTGTTTCTTCCGATTCACTGTCCAAGGATCGCTGAGAATATGATTCAGGCGAAAGTGCCCCGGTAAAATCACGTTCAAATAAAACCTGCAGTGTGTATTCTCTTGCTTGCCGGCGGTTCATGACAAAAAAGCAAAACGTGAAGCGTAAAGATAAAAACTGACTGATTTCGACTTACAGCTTCTTAAGAAGTTGCGCCATTTCTATCGCAGTAATAGCAGCATCAAATCCCTTATTGCCGCTTTTCGTGCCCGCTCTCTCAACAGCCTGTTCAATAGTATCTGAAGTAATGATGCCGAATGCGATAGGCACGCCTGTGTCCAAAGATACTGTTGCAATTCCCTTTGAAACTTCTGAAGCAACATACTCAAAATGGGGTGTCGCACCCCGAATCACGGTTCCGAGGCAGATGAGCGCGTCATAAGCATTCTTTGAGGCCATTTTTCTGGCGGCGAGCGGTATTTCAAAAGAACCAGGCACTTTTACGACATCTATATCGTTATCTTTCGCACCATGCCGTGAAAGAGCATCAATAGCACCCTCAAGTAATTTACTTGTAATAAAATCATTAAACCGGCTGACAATAATTGCGAACTTCAGTCCTTCTGCCTTCAATTCGCCCTGAAAAATCTTCATAAACTCCTCCGAATCGTATTACACTTTTCTTAATAGATGTCCCATCTTCTTCTTTTTTGTTTTCAGGTAGACCAGATTTCTTTCGTGAGGGCTTATTTCTACCGGTACCCGTTCAACAACCTTCAGGCCATAACCCTCGAGGCCAACGATCTTTTTGGGATTGTTGGTCATCAAACGCATTTTTCTCACACCGAGGTCAACAAGAATCTGCGCGCCAATACCATAATCCCTTAAATCAGGCTTAAACCCTAATTTAATGTTCGCTTCGACAGTATCAAGGCCCTTGTCCTGAAGTTCATAGGCCTTTAATTTATTCACTATCCCGATACCACGTCCTTCCTGCCGCATATAGAGTATGACCCCTTTACCAGCCTGATGTATCATTTCCATTGCCTTATAAAGCTGATCGCCACAATCACATCGCCGAGAACCAAAAACATCACCGGTCAGGCACTCAGAGTGAACTCTCACAAGCACGTCATCGTCGCGCGTTATTTCGCCCTTTACTAGCGCCAGATGAATATTGCTGTCGACTTCATTCGAATACGCAATTGCAGTAAAATCGCCTCCGTGATCCGTTGGCAGGTTGGTAACAGATATCCGGTGTACAAAGAGTTCTGCACGCATTCTGTATTTAATAATATCCTTAATGGTCACTATTTTTATGTTATGCTTCCTGGAAAATTCCAAGAGTTCAGGCATTCGCGCCATCGTACCATCGTCATTCATGATTTCGCAGATAACCCCGGCAGGATAAAGACCGGACAACCGGGCAAGGTCCACCGAGCCTTCAGTCTGGCCTGCACGCTGCAATACTCCGCCGGGTTTCGCTTTCAGAGGAAAAATATGTCCCGGCTTTGCGAGGTCTTCTGGTCCTGACTCAGGGTTTATAGCAGTAAGGATGGTTGTCGCCCGGTCAGCAGCGGAAATTCCTGTAGTTACACCTTTTTTTGCTTCAATTGATACGGTAAATGCTGTTCCAAATGCAGAGGTGTTTTCATCAGTCATCATCGGTAGTTTCAGCTCAGCAATTCTTTCGGGCTTCAAGGACAGGCATATGAGCCCCCTTCCATATTTCGCCATAAAATTAACCGCCCTTGAGGTTACTTTCTCTGCGGCCATGCACAAATCGCCTTCGTTTTCTCTGTCCTCGTCATCAACGAGGATTACCATTTCACCACGGGCAATATCTTCGAGCGCTTCTTCTATGGCATTTTTTTCACATCTGTTTTTCTGCATATGTCCTCTTGCTCCATTACGGCATTATAAAAACCCTTCTTTCATAAGGGTTTTCATAAACGCTTCATTCTTCCCCTTATGCAGAAATTTTGAAACATATTTACCTAAAATATCAACTTCAATATTTACCGTATCGCCCGGTTTTTTAAATCCGAGAGTCGTCATGTGAGCCGTATGAGGAATAATTACCACTGAAAACCCTTCTTTAAATACATCTACGACCGTCAGGCTTATTCCGTCAACTGCAACAGATCCTTTTGTCACGAGAAGATCGGATATGCTTTCTTCATTACCAACCACTATTTTAAAAACATCACCGACGATGTCTTTTGATTTGATGCGTCCCAGGCCATCAATATGACCTGTGACGAAATGCCCTCCGATCTTTGATTGCAGCCGCAAGGAGGGTTCCAGATTGACAGGATCGTTCACCTTTAATTGTCCAAGGTTTGTAGATTTCAGGGTTTCATCAGACATATCAAAGGCCATACTATTATCTTTTTTCTCAACAACAGTCAGACAGGTACCGTTTATTGAAATGCTGTCACCAAGTTCAGCGTCGTTATAAACATGTTCAGCTTTTATCTGGATGCGTGCCCCCGCGGGCGACTTCGCTATCGAACTAACATGCCCCATTTCGACGATAAGTCCCGTAAACACCTAATACTCCACGTCCATGGTGAAATCAAAACGTTTCTGATAATAGCCCCAATAATCGACTGTTTCAGACCATTGGGCATTAACTTTGGCGACTTTCTTGTGCATATAGACCTTAAGATTATTCGCATTCAAAGGAACGTCCAGGTCCTTTGCCGTTATCATGATTTCCTTTTTAACCGTCTCAAGATTGCCCAGTTCCATCATTAATATATCTTTTGTTAATGACCGCAAGGTCATATACCGATAAAATGGTTTGACAGAAAGATATCCCACAAAGAGAAAAGCAGCCATAAGAAGCACAATGACAATACCTTTAACCAAACCCCGGCTTTGATTTATGTATTTCATTTAATAAGCCTCCCTATTCTGTTAAAACGAATTTTGTTTATGAATGACTTGTCTTTCCCGTTCCATGAAAAGTAGATGATCATCGCCCTGCCCTTTATCTGGGAAGCTTCAACAAAGCCCCAGTACCGGCTATCAGAACTTTGGTCCCTATTGTCTCCCATCACAAACACTTTTTCCGGAGGAACAGTCAGCGGGCCAAAAGAATCACGGGTATCCAGAACCGTGTCGTCAACATACTGTGTGTAAGACTCGATAAGCTTATGTCCATTAACAAATATCGCCTTGTTTTTCGATTCAATGACATCACCTTCCACCGCGACCACCCTCTTAATAAAATCTCTTCCCGGGTTTTTGGGATATTTAAATACAATAATATCACCTTTTCGTGGTTTTCTCAGCCCCGGCATATCGAATAAATGGATATTGGTAAACGGTATGTCAATCGGGGTTCCGAGCACAATTTTATTGACAAGAAGGTGATCTCCGATCTGGAGTGTAGGGATCATGGATCCTGTTGGAATTTTGAATGCCTGGATCGCAAAGGTTCTGATAACCATTGCGATAAGGAAAGCCACAATAATTGCTTCAATCGTTTCCCTAAAAGCTGATTTATTCTTTCGTTTCTTCATTTCAATTTCAGGACAGCGAGAAAGGCTTCCTGCGGGAGTTCGACCTTTCCTACCTGCTTCATTCTCTTTTTCCCTTCCCTCTGTCTTTCAAGCAACTTTCTTTTCCGGGTTATATCACCGCCATAACATTTGGCCGTTACGTCTTTTTTCAGGGCTTTAACAGTTTCTCGTGCAATTATTTTGCTCCCTATCGCAGCCTGAATTGCAACGTCAAACAGCTGTCTTGGTATAATATCTTTCAGTTTCTCTGCGAGTTGTTTTCCTCTATAATACGCTTTGTCTTTATGAACTATCAAGGACAGTGAATCGACCGATTCTCCATTCAACAGAATATTCAGCTTTACCAGATCTGATGTCCTGAATCCAATAAATTCATAGTCCATGGATGCATAGCCTCTGGTCAAAGACTTTAAGCGATCATAAAAATCCCAGAGCATCTCATTCAATGGCAGTTCGTATTGAAGCTTTATCCTGTCTTTTCCTATATATGCAAAGGATTTCTGAATGCCTCTTTTCTCCTGACACATTTCCAGAACAGGCCCGATAAAATCAGCAGGCACAAAGAGCGTAACAATGATAAACGGCTCTTCTATGCTTGCATACCGCTCTGGCAGCAAAGAAGGGTTCTCGATGTTATCGATAGTCCCGTCCAGGCCTTTTACCCGGTATACAACGGTTGGAGCCGTGCTTAACAGAGACAAAGAGAATTCACGCTCAAGTCGTTCTCTGATAATTTCCATATGAAGGAGGCCAAGAAAACCGCATCGAAATCCAAAACCCAGGGCAAGCGATGTCTCAGGTTCAAAAAGAAAAGACGAGTCATTCAGACGAAGTTTATTAAGGGCTTCCCTGAGGCTTTCATATTGATCTGCAGACAAGGGGTAGAGACCGCAATAGACCATCGGCTTTATATCTTTATACCCGGGACAGGGTTCTGTTGCAGGTTTGACTGCATCCGTAATCGTATCACCAATCTTTGTGTCTCCTACATTCTTTATCCCCGCGATGATATACCCTACATCTCCGGATGAGAGTTGATCCACGGGAATCATCTTGGGAGTAAAGACGCCAACCTGAGATACTTCAAATACTCTGTTTGTCGCCATCATCCTGATCTTCATTTTGGCCTTCACAATTCCGTCAAAAAGTCTCGCAAGAACAATAACACCCTGATAATTGTCAAACCAGGAATCGAAAATCAAAGCCTTTAAAGGCAGGTCATCACTCCCGGAAGGTGGCGGAATGACATTCACCACCGCATCGATTACATCCTGTACACCGATTCCTTCCTTAGCACTGGTCAATAGGGCACCAGAGCAGTTAATTCCGATGCCATCTTCAATCTGTTTTTTTGTTCGCTCGGTATCAGCTCCCGGGAGATCTATTTTGTTTATTACCGGGATGATCTCCAGATTATTTTCAATAGCAAGATAGGTATTTGCGAGAGTCTGCGCCTCAACACCCTGTGACGCATCGACCACAAGCAGGGCCCCCTCACACGACGCCAGACTGCGTGAAACTTCATAGGCAAAGTCAACGTGTCCCGGTGTATCTATAAGATTAAGAATATATTCATGCTCAGAATCGTCTTTGTACAAAAGTCGCACTGCATGTGCTTTAATGGTTATCCCGCGCTCACGTTCAAGATCCATTGAGTCGAGAACCTGTGCAGACATCTCTCTTTCGCTTAGCGCGCCGGTGAATTCAAGAAGCCTGTCCGCGAGTGTGGACTTTCCATGATCAATGTGTGCTATGATCGAAAAATTTCGAATATTTTTTGGCATTACGTGCGGTTAACGGGACTCAATAGAAAGTTCGTTAAAGACAAGGCATGCAGCACCGATGACACCCGCGTCTTCACCAAGGGACGATGGGATAATCTTGACGGAATCAAATAAATGTTTAAAGGCCCTTCTTGACGCTTCCCGAATCGCTTCCTGAACATATATGTTCCATGCGCCAATGAGCCCGCCTGTCAATATAATTGCTTCAGGACTTAAGGTGTTAATGATATTTGCAAGACCGACTCCAAGATGTTTGCCGGCATTCCGCAGAATTTCTCTGGCCAGGGTATCACCTTCAAGAGCAGTTTTGTAAATATCGTCCGCTGTGATTTTATAAAAACTACCCTCATAGCATTCTTTAAGAAGACTCTCGGTCCCTTCCTCAAGCATCTGCAATGCCTTTGTAATCATTGACCGCGCCGACGCGTAATTCTCAAGGCATCCGATATTTCCACAGGGACATTTCTGCCCCTCCGAATTAATGCTCATATGACCCAGTTCAGCAGAAATATTGAGCATGCGTCCCTGATTGATAATACCACCACCAATGCCGGCATCGAGCGTAAGCAATACAAAGTTGTTAAAGCTTTTGCCTGTGCCACACACTTTTTCTCCCAGAGCAGAGACGTTCGTATCATTTTCTATAAACGTGGGAACCCGATACCTGCTCTGGATCTCTCTGACAATTTTAACTCCTTCCGCAGCAGGCAGATTCGGTGATATCAATACGGTTCCGTTTTTTCTGTCAACGAGACCAGCTACTCCGATACCGATACCGACAATCTCATTGGTCTTTATTGCTTCAATAGCACGACAACTGGTATCCAGGATATCCTCTGAAGATGGCTGCTTTATCTTCCTGATAATTTCGCCGTCTTCAGCGACAAGGGCTACCCTGATATATGCGCCATCAAGCCGAAGTCCGATCGCATGTTTTTTTGACATAATGTTACCAGAGAAAAATTTCGCAGAAAGTAATGTATCATAAAGGTATCGTATGAGTAAAGAAAGCAGAGCAATCCGCCTTTTTCTTGACGTTTCGCAGTTCAATAACTACAATACTATCATGAAACAGAATAAAACCCTGTTTGAACTTCAGGCAGAGGTTTGCAAGACGCTTGCGAGTCCGAAACGGCTTGAAATTATAAACACACTCAAGACAGGAGAAAGAACCGTCACCGAGCTTGTTAATATCCTCGGGGTATCCAAGGCAAATGTATCACAACATCTTGCGCTTATGAGACACAAAGGCATACTCTCTTCGCGCCGGGAGGG
Organism: Thermodesulfovibrionales bacterium; assembly: GCA_041577035.1. GTDB lineage: Bacteria > Nitrospirota > Thermodesulfovibrionia > Thermodesulfovibrionales > UBA6898. The sequence continues at coordinate 11,857 of JBFGJU010000009.1, forward strand.
TGTGAACATTTTTTACCGTGTTGCGAACCCAAAAGTTATTGAGGCGTGTACCTTAATGCGCGATGTTTTGACTGAACAGATGAAGGAAAAATCAAAGCTTATTGATATGGCCAGCAAAGGATAAATTTTTTATTTGACAAATATATTCAAATATAATAATATTTTTATGCATTCAGCACGGGAGGATGTTCATCATGAGATCGATACATCACAGAGTTGACCTCTTAAGAGTTCTTGCTCACCATGTTCGGATACATATACTTGAAGAACTTTGCAAAGGAGTAAAATGCGTCAGTGATTTCGAAGAGTTTCTCCAGATAAGCCAGCCGAATATATCCCAGCATCTCAATTTACTGAGACGCCACGGCGTGATCGATTACTACAATGATGGAAGATTACGGTGCTACTTTCTCAAAGACCCGATAGTCCCTGATCTTCTCGCCGTATTGAAGAAGAATTATATAGAGGAATTACCGGCACCTGCCTGCTGTCCGGTGACAAAGAAGGGTAAATATCCCGGCAACAGGAGGCATTAGGTCCACCAGTAATCTCCCCTGCACAAAGGAGGTGCTTATCATGGATATAAAATTAACAGAATTAGCAAGCTGCGCCGGTTGAGCGGCAAAATTCAGTCCTTCGGACCTGTCCCAGGTTCTGGGGCAGCTGCCTGATATCACAGACCCGAACGTTCTGGTAGGTTCTGCCAATGCAGACGACGCTGGTGTCTACCGTATCACAGATGATATAGCTGTGGTATTTACTGCTGATTTCTTCACACCGATTGTCGATGACCCTTACTGGTTCGGGGCCGTTGCAGCAGCGAATTCTCTATCAGATATCTACGCAATGGGTGCCAAACCCGTAGCCGCATTAAATATCGCTGCGTTCCCGGGGAAAAAAGATTTCTTTCCATCATTGAAGAAGATAATGCAGGGTGGTATCGATAAAATGATTGAAGCCGGAGTGCCCATTATCGGGGGACACACCATCAAGGACAATGAACCGAAATTTGGCTACGCCCTTTTAGGATTGATACACCCGGACAAGATCTACGATAATTCAAAGGCTAATGAAGGTGATGCCATCATACTGACAAAGAAGATCGGAACAGGCATTGTCGCCACCGGGGTAAAAGCCAAACTCTGTGATGATGCCCCTGTTAAAGAGATGACAGAATCGATGGCTGCACTCAATAAAAGGGCCAGTGAGATTATGCTCGAAGTGGGGGTAAGCACCGCTACAGACGTCACTGGTTTTGGCCTTATCGGACATCTCTATGAAGTACTGTCAGCCAGTAACCGTTACGCACGACTCAATTCAAGCCGGGTGCCCTTTTTTGATGAGGCTGTTAAGCTCGCTGATATGGTGATTGTACCCGGTGGTACCGTGGATAACAGCAAGAATTACGGCCCGTATGTCAGATGGAGCAAGGATGTAAGCGACGACCAAAGGGTTTTGATGAACGATGCTCAGACATCAGGCGGACTGCTCATATTCGTACCCGCAGGGAAAAAGCATAAACTTGTTACCGCACTAAAAGAAGAGAACATCATAGCAGCTCATATCGGAGACATTATGGATGAGCCTCTTGAGAGCGGCAAGAGGATATATGTTGAAAAATAGATGCCTTTAACGTTCTATGGATTTCTTTTTCTCGTCGGTTCATCAGTAGGATTTCTGTCAGGTCTTCTGGGTATCGGAGGGGGCATTATACTGTTTCCCATCCTGTTCTATATACCGCAGATTCTGGGTTTCGAAAGCATTGCGGTAAAAAGTATTACCGGCCTGACCATGACACAGGGATTCTTTGCGTCTCTTTCCGCTATGCTTTTTTACCGGAAACATCATTTGGTCAATAAAAGCCTCGTTCTCACTCTGGGATTATCATTATTTCTCTCCTCCCTGATCGGTTCGCTGTCCTCAAAAGCAGTCCCTGATGAGCCTCTCCTTCTTGTTTTCGGGATACTGGCATTGTCAGCATCGGTCATGATGTTCTTGCCGCGCAGTTATTCAAGAGATGCGCTCACGGAAGATACCGTCACGTTCAACAGGAATCTTGCCGTTATGATTGGTATTGTTCTCGGTTTTTTTCTCGGGCTGGTGGGACAGGGAGGCGCATTTATTCTTATCCCCATCCTGCTTTATATATTAAAAATCCCGTTAAGGGTCGCCCTCGGTAGCATGCTGGCTATCGGACTTTTTTCTTCAACAGCTGGATTAGCCGGAAAAATTGCAACTGGGCAGGTCCCTTTTTTGATGGCAGGTGCCCTCATCATCGGTGCTGTCCCTTCTGCGCAATTGGGCAGTTTTATCAGTAAGAAAACAGCAACACCGCATCTCCGTTGGATCCTTGCATTGGTCATTGCAGCGGCTGCGATAAGAATATGGATTGACATCTTTTGATGAGAAAAACGCAGAAAATGTCTTGTTTCGAGAGATGGGGGCCATGTGTGCGAAATGCGAAGATTGTTCCTCCAAGAGGTCAATCCGTTTGCAGCCTGCTTTGTAAGGTCTTGATTTTCCTAAATATTGATTTATATAAGTACACAATTTATACTACGTAAGAACTATTATCAGTTACACAATGAGCACATATGCTTGTCGGGTACAACACCAATGTAACGTATAAGGGAATTGTCTACCATATCCAGACAGAGGATAATGGCTTAAAAAACCCGGTTATTACGACCCTTCTCTATCATAAAGGCACCATCTTATCTTCAAAAAAAATTAGTTATGCTCAACTTGCTTCTGGACCTGATTATAAGACAAAGGTAAGAGAGCTCATGAAAGAGCAGCATAAAAGCATGCTGAGAGAGCTGGTCAGGGGAAAGCATACCGGTGATAGCGATGACAGACAGCACAAAGAAGAAAAGACGGGGAAAATTGAAACGGGTGATGCGGATGAGTCCGCATCAAACACCAGTGTTTCAAAAAACCTTGATGACGTATTGCTTGACTATATAATCAAGAAAAAAGAATAAATGGATTGAGCCTAATGATTCAATTTGAAGATGTTACAAAAGAATATGATAACCAGACAGCACTGAGAAACATTAATTTTTTTATTGATAAGGGAGAAATGGTTTTTTTTACCGGCCCGAGTGGTTCCGGTAAAACCACCTTGCTCAGATTAATATATATGGCTGAAAAACCCGATAAAGGCCGCATATCAATCGCCGGATGGGAAGCGGACAGCGTCAAGGAATCCAGCATTCCGTTTCTCAGACGGCATATCGGAATTGTGTTTCAGGATTTCAGACTTCTGACGAACCGGACAATTTTCGATAATGTCGCCATAGCCCTGCGGATACGAGGTATGAATGAAAGAGAGATAAAACCCAAAGTCTATGATGCGCTGAAGACCGTGTATCTCAGACATAAATCCGACAGTTATCCGCTCAAGCTCTCCGGCGGAGAACAGCAACGGGCGGTGATAGCACGTGCTATTGTCGCAGATCCGACGGTTATTCTCGCAGATGAGCCTACCGGCAATCTTGACCCGGACACGGCCTATGGTATTATGAAAGCCTTTAAGACCATTAATGCAAAAGGGACCACAGTAGTTATCGCCACACACAATCGAGAACTGTTTAGAGATACGGTTCGGCGTGTGCTTCATCTTGATACGGGAAACCTCGTAAGCGAGGACCTCGGTTAATGTCTCTCCCGTATACCGTACGATTAGCCGTTCAGAGCTTATTCAAAGAACCGTGGGTAAATCTGCTTTCAATTCTTACCATTGGTATAGGCCTCTTTATCATCAGCCTTGCCCTCCTTATTGTCTACAACTTTGACATGGCAACCAGAAAATTGCCGGATAAATTTTCCCTGAATGTTTATCTCGATCACAATCTATCTCATGAGAGAATACGTGACATCGTTCGCGGATTTAGGGAAAAGGATTCAGTATATTCTGTTCGGCACATTCCAAAACAGGATGCCTTGGAAGAACTGAAAAATATGTTAAAGGACTCACCATTTGTATTTGAAGGGCTCGATGATAACCCCCTTCCTGATTCGCTTGAAATAAAACTGAAAGAAAAAGCTCTGGGCCTTGAAACAGTCCGGGCTCTTGCCAATGAAGCACTCAATATTGATGGTGTCAATGAAGTCGATTACGGAGAAAAATTTCTTTCTACTATTCATAATCTGAAAAGAGGATTGCGTTCTTTTGGGGCTATACTCATCGTAATCCTGTCGGCGGGAATAATATTCGTCTGTTATTCAACAGTAAAAATACTTTTCTATAGAAGAATGGATGAGATTGAAACCTATAAGCTTCTTGGTGCCACAAAAGGATTCATCAGAAGCCCCTTTTTAATCGAAGGTATCTTGATCGGAGCAACGGGTGGCATTCTGAGCCTGCTTGGCGTCAATGCGTTTTATTATCTCTCGGTTCTGAAACTGAGTCTCTCGATACCGCTTTTCTCGACAATTATTTTCCCGGCCCGATTCTTTCTCTGGCTTCCGGTAATCGGCATGTTTCTTGGCATTTCGGGTGCGGGTGTTGCTCTCGGAAGGATGAAGTATTAATGTCCAGAGCAACGGGTACTTATATCCTTCTATCTTTGTCCTTATTCATCATGATAATTCCCGGTCTTGCGGATGGCAGGAATCCCAAAGTGGAGTATAAGAATATTCAGCGGCAGATGTTAAAGCAGAAAAAAAAGATCCGATCAACACAAAAAAAAGAAATAAAGATTATGAAGGAGATTCACTTTTTGAACACTCAGCTTAACAAATCAGAAGCAGAACTTGCTGTTCTGAGGAAAAACCTCGCCGCAGTTCAGTCTCAAATCGCGGGTGTTACAACTGAAATCGAGAACACTGAGAAAAAAATCAGGTTTCAGAAAGATTGGATAAAGAGAAAGTTGCGCGCAATGAATAAGATTGGCTATTCCGGGGACACAGTTATGCTTCTTCTGAGCGCACAGGATGTTCCGCAAATGTTGCGGGCCTGGAAATACCTTGAACGTATTTCTATCCGGGAACAACATGTTCTGAATGATTACAGAGGAAATTTCGAGACGTTGGAGAAAAAGAACAATGAACTTCAAACACTGAAGGAAGGTCTTTTTCAAAATCAAAAAGTAATCCGGTCAAAAGAAAAAGAACTCATCAGGAAAAAGCAGGATAAAGAAACATTCCTTGCATCCTTACGAAATGATAAAACCGCTTCTGAGAAAAAACTGGCCGCCCTCAATGACGCCTCAAAACGACTACGCAAACTGATAGAAGAATCTTCCAAGACTGCCACCTACTCAGGAAAAGGTTTTTTGAGGCTTAAGGGAAAACTGCCATGGCCGGTTCACGGTCAGGTTGCCCTTCCGTATGGTGAACAGAAGGATCTGCAATTTAATACCCCGGTGTTCAGGAACGGAATTCATATTAAGACTCGCCCCCGCGAAAATACAAAGGCCGTGCATCAGGGAAAAGTAATCTTTGCGAATAATTTTAAAGGCTTCGGCAACCTTGTGATTATTAACCACGGAAGCAATTATCATACCCTGTATGGTAATCTTTCCGAGATTTTTTCTCGAGTTGGAGATATAATAAAAAGGGACCAGGTGATTGGAAAAGTCGGGACATCAGGCTTATTACATGCCCCGAGTCTCTATTTTGAGATACGATACAAAGGCAAGCCTCTGAATCCATCACAGTGGTTAGCTAAAAAACACAGGTAATTCAGGAGGTTGTACTCATGACGAGCAAGAGGATGATATTAGGCTGGACACTACTGGTCTTCATAGCGGTCTCTGGCATCGTAATAGGAAGGCTGTCCGTAACAAGCGCCAGCACAGAGGGGGAAGATTATCAAATCCTGAAGACGTTTACTGAAGTAATGTCTATGGTAAAAAAACATTATGTTGAGGAAGTCATTTCGCAGGATCTTGTTTATGGTGCCATACGGGGAATGCTCAACTCCCTGGATCCTCATTCATCTTTTATGTCACCGGATGCATATAAAGAAATGCAGGTTGACACAAAAGGCGAGTTTGGCGGTCTCGGTATCCAGATAGGAATAAAAGATGCCATATTGACGGTAATAGCCCCGATTGAGGATACTCCTGCTTACCGGGCCGGCATCAAGGCGGGAGACAAGATCATTAAAATAGAAGAAGAAATGACAAAGGATATGACGCTTTTTGAAGCTGTCTCAAAAATGCGGGGCAAACCAAACACGTCTATCACCATAGGCATATTACGGGAAGGATGGAAGGAGATCAAGGAATTCACGATCATTAGGGATATCATAAAGATCAAGAGCGTAAAGTCAAAAGTAATCGAGAATGATATAGGATATGTAAAGCTAAATCAGTTTCAGGAAAAGACCGCTCATGATCTGTCCGCGGCATTACAGACTATCCGTACTGAGGGTATCAGCTCTCTTATCCTTGATTTGAGGAACAATCCGGGGGGCCTTCTGAACAGTGCGATAGATGTTTCAGGCAGATTTCTGCCAAAAGGGAAACTGGTTGTCTATACGAAGAACAGGGAAGGAAAGAAAACCGAGTTCTTTACTAAAGACGACAGCGACTTTAGCCTGCCGATGATCGTACTGGTTAATCAGGGCAGTGCGAGTGCATCTGAGATTGTCGCCGGAGCGTTAAAAGACTGGAACAGGGCGGTAATACTGGGGACTGATACCTTCGGCAAAGGGTCTGTCCAGACAGTAATACCGTTGAGTGACGGAGCAGGCCTGAGGCTCACGACTGCAAAATATTACACTCCCAACGGCGAAGATATTCAGAATACAGGGATAACGCCCAATATCATCGTAAAGCTGGAAGCGCAGAACGGCGAACAGCAGCATACCATAGTGAGAGAAAAAGATCTGAAGGGCCATCTTGAAAATGATCAGAAAGAAGTTGATACCGAAGAAAAGGAAATTGCACCGCTTGTCGTTGATGAAAAAGATGATAATCAGCTCCAGCGAGCGATTGACCTCCTGAAGACCTGGGTTGTTTTTAAGGAACTGCCAAAGGCATCATAATACGCATAGCTTTATTGTTCACGTTTTACTTTTTTCTGTTTTTTTTATATGAAGCGCGTTATTTTTGATATCGAGACTGCTGGCCAAGATCTGGACACCCTCGACGCG
>JBFGJU010000010.1:0-18626 GCA_041577035.1 Thermodesulfovibrionales bacterium
TAGTTGCTTCCGCCTTTTCAACACTACGAAAATATATTGGATATATCTACGGAGCAGACCTTGCCGGTGCCGGAATTGGCTCAATCATGATACTCGCATTTCTCACCATCAGTGGTCCTGACAAAATCGTCTTTATCCTTTCAAGCCTTCTGATCATTCCCATACTTCTGTTCAGAAATAAAGGGATATGGCTGGCATGCGCTTTCCTCCTCTCCTTTAATCTGGCTGCACTATTTCTGCATCCCTCGTTTCTCCATATGAGAATTTCGCCTTATAAACCTCTTGAAACTGCTCTGCAGTATCCAGGTGCTGAACACCTTAAGACCTACCACAGCCCTTTTTCACGTATAGACCTTTTTAACAGCCCTTCTGTAAGATTTGCCCCCGGCCTCAGTTTTAAATATCTTGAAAACCTTCCTGACCAAACAGGTATTACAGAGGATGCCGGGCATATCTCCGCCATAACAAAGGATACCAGCAGAACAGAGCTCCGTTTTATCGAATATCTGCCATCAGCGTTACCATACAAACTGTCCCGCAAAGCTGATGTGCTGATCCTCGATCCAAAAGGCGGCCTTTCCGCACTCACAGCTGATTATTATCGCATATCGAACATTTACTCGGTTGAATCAAACCCTTCCATTGTCAGGGCTATCAGAAGCTTTTCAGAAGGCTTTTCAACCACGGTCTATGACCAGCATGTCTGGCAGGGACTTGGCAGAAGCGTGCTGCGTTCGATCGGCAGGACATTTGATCTTATTGACATATCCATCATGGGATCAGTGCCATCGTCGTCTTTCGGGTTTTCAGAGGATTACCGTTTCACGGTCGAGGCTTTTGAAGAATATGCTGCATATCTCAAGTCAGATGGTTTTTTGGCCATAAACCTTTTTATTCTGCCGCCGCCAAGAAGTGAGCTGCGTTTGCTTAATACGATAACGGAGGCCTTTGAAAATCAGAGTATTCAGGATATCGGAAATAATATCGCCGCCATTCGGAGCTGGGGCACCATTACCATAATTGCCAAGAAATCAGCATTATCCCGCAAAGACATCACAGTTATCAGGGATTTTGCACGTGATAAACGATTTGATCTTGTCTATTACCCCGGCATTACAGACAGCGAAACCAATGCATATATAAAAATGCCAACGGGGGAGTATGCTGACTCATTTAAGCTCCTTTTAAATAAGGCAACACAAAAGCATTTTATCAATGATTATGTATTCGACATTAAACCTGTTCATGATGACAATCCATTTTTTCATTACTTTCTCAAAATCAGGAATATCCGGAAAATCTATTCCCTGATGGGGGAAAAATGGCAGTACTTTCTTGAAGAGGGCTATCTCTTGCCCTTTATATTGATACAAGTTGTGTTTCTGGGCATGGTCCTGACACTGCTTCCATTCGTTACGTTTACGTCTATTCGGACACCTGTGAGACACCCCAGACTTTTTTTATCCCTGTCTTATTTTGCGTTTCTTGGTATAGCGTTTATGTTCATCGAAATTTCGTTTATCCAGAAAATGATTCTTCCCCTGGTAAATCCGTCGCATGCCACTTCGGTAGTTCTCGCGTCTATGCTGATCAGTTCGGGCATCGGGAGCCTGTTGAGCCAGTTTTTTCCCATGTTCAGAAACGCCAAAATGCTGCTCGTACTGGCTTTTACGATTTTCGTATACAGTATATTCATTTCAAACATTATATCGTTCATGCTTCCCTACACATTAATAATAAAAATTATGCTCGTTTTCATTATTCTCCTGCCAGCGGGCATAGGTATGGGCATACCTTTTCCTATGGGGCTTTCACTACTAGGAAGGAAAAGGCCGGAACTCATTCCGTGGGCGTGGGCAGTAAATGGATGCTTTTCAGTGGTTGCTCCGATAGCTGCAATCATGTTTGCCATAACCGCAGGATTCAAACTCTTGCTGTTTACCGGTGTGTTAATGTATGTACTCGCGTATCTTTCACTCAGAGCTGCGAATTATCAGGGGTCTTAAACGGGTGCGGATACCATCTTCCGGAATAACTAATACCGAGAATTATCTCTTCTGAACTCTCCCGGTCATGGGAACAAATCTTACTCCCCCCATCTGATATACATCAAGTTCGCCCTTCCTTTTCGTGGCACGTGTCAATGTCTGCGTGAACACGGTACTGCCGAGCGGTAGGATAAGACTTCCGCCTTCTCGAAGTTGCCTGATCAACGGGGGCGGAATATGATTCGCAGCGGCAGTAATGATGATGGCATCAAAAGGAGCATATTCTTTCCATCCAAAGTATCCATCCGCGTGTTTTGCTGAAATATTCTCATAGCCCAGACTTTTGAGAAGCTTTTCAGACTTTTCTGCAAGGTGCTTTCTAATTTCTATGGTATAGACATCAGCTACCATCTCCGCGAGAACTGCGGCCTGGTAGCCGGAGCCAGTGCCTATCTCGAGAACTCTGTCTGTCGGTTTCAATTTCAGCGCCTCAGTCATAAGAGCTACCACATACGGCTGTGAAATGGTCTGTCCTTCGTCGATAGGCAGTGGATGATCACTGTATGCCCTTTTCCGGAGACGCTTGCTGACAAAAAGATGTCTTTCGATTTTCGCTAATGCATCAATTACTCTTTTATCCTGAATACCTCTTCCCTGAATATCATTTTTTACCATTGCCAGACGTTTCTGCGTGAAGTCCTCGTCTGCATGCGCCAGAGAAATAACAGACAGAAAGAAGATTATAAAAAGAAAAGCAGAGGTAAACGAAAAAATATAGTTTTTGATATTCATCCTTATTTTTTTGCCAGCATCACGGGTTGATGACTGTGCTCAGTGAAACTGGTTCTTCCCTATTCAGCGGGTCGCTGTTTTGCATCAAATGTCATACCCAGGCTTATCCGTGGAGACCACTATGAAAGCTCGCCATATACTTTTACGTATTAAACAGCTTCTACTGCCTTAAGTTCAGGAACAACCTTTTTCAGCTCACGTTCAACACCGCCTTTCAGTGTCATCATCGACATTGGGCATGTGCCACAGGCACCAACCAGTTTAACCTTGACGATATTATCATCCGTAATCTCTATAAGCTCAACATCCCCACCATCTCTCTGCAGAAACGGTCTGATCTGGTTGAGTCCTTCTTCTACTTTCAATTTGTCCAGCATTATTATCCTCCTTGTTTATACATTTGCATCTGATTCTGTTCTATGAGCAGTCATGGCCGTGCAGAGGAGATAAACAGAAGATAGGTGAGCCTGTCATGAAAGCCATGTCTGCTCATCATATCCTCCAATTCTCTCCTCTATAGTTTAAAACAAATTGCCGGAAAATATCAGTCAAACAACCGTCTTCCACGCGAATTCCTCCTCTTTTCTTGTGTTTTTTCCTGATGGCTCTGTTCAGCATGTAGTGGGACACAAACGGATCAGCGGAATGCTCCAGGTTTAACCGTAGAGCGTTCAATCAATACCGATTCATAACTTTAATGAGGTATACTAATAAGTTATCGTATGCAACAGGTTATAAAAATAAAAGGCGCCAGAGAGCACAATCTCAAGAATATCGATATCTCGATTCCGAGGAGCGCATTAACGGTTATTACCGGTCCTTCTGGTTCAGGCAAATCGTCTCTGGCCATTGATACGATTTATGCGGAGGGACAGAGGCGATATGTAGAAAGCCTTTCAGCATATTCCCGCCAATTCCTTGAACAGTTCCAGAGGCCTGACGTGGATGCTATCGAGGGTCTCTCCCCGTCAATCGCAATAGATCAGAGAACCGTAAGCAGGAGTCCACGATCAACACTCGGCACTATTACAGAGATTTACGACTACTTTCGGCTGCTGTATGCACGGCTGGGCAAACCATTCTGTTATCATTGTGGCTCTGAGATAACCTCGCAGGAATCAGAAAATATCGTGAAAACTATCCTCGCTTTACCCGAAAAAACAAAGATCCAGATTCTGGCCCCCATTGTCAAGGATAGAAAGGGTCATTACAGAAAAGAGCTTCAGGAAATGCGCAGTGAGGGGTTCGTCAGAGCGCGGATTGATAACGCAATGGTAGATCTTACTGAAAATATAATTCTCGAAAAGAAAAAACGTCATACCATTGAAATCATTGTGGACAGAATAATTATAAAAAACGGTATTGAGCGACAGGTAAGTCATGCGGTAGATACAGCTTTCAAATACGCAGACACGGTAGTGGTAAATTTTATAGAGTCGAACAAGGACATGCTTTTTTCGAGGACAACCGCCTGCATGAAATGCGGCATAAGCTATCCTGAGATAACACCACGATTTTTTTCTTTTAACAGCTCGTCCGGTATGTGTCCTACATGTAACGGCCTTGGATTTAAAGACCTCCATGAAGACTCGGACAGTTTAGACAGGCATACGGTTTGCACCAGCTGTAGCGGATTCCGTCTCAGGCGGGAAGCACTACATGTCACATTTCAGGGGATCCATATCGGTGCATTCAGCAGGAAAAGTGTTCAGGATGCGTTATCTTTTTTGTCATCTGCACGCTTATCCGATCGGAACAAGTTAATAGCATCTCGAATTATAAAAGAAATAACAGACCGGCTGTCATTCCTGGATCGGGTTGGCCTTGGGTATCTTACACTTGACCGACCAGCAGTCACTCTTTCGGGTGGGGAATCTCAGAGAGTCAGGCTGGCAACACAGATGGGCTCTTCACTTACCGGTGTGTTATATGTACTTGATGAACCGAGTATCGGTCTCCATCCCAAGGATTGTGTGAAATTGTTAAAGAGTCTCTCATCAATCCGGGATGCTGATAATACCATTATCGTTGTTGAACACGACGAAGAAACAATACGATGGGCTGATCATATTGTTGACATGGGACCCGGGGCAGGATCAAGAGGCGGCTGGGTTGTTGCAGAAGGCACGCCGGAAGAGATCGAGCATAATAAAAAATCCCTTACCGGACAGTATCTTGATGGCACCTTATCCATTGCATTGCCCGGAACGAGAAGATCACCGGATGATTTCATTCATATTACGGGAGCCTCCGAACATAATCTCAAGCATATCGATGTTTCCATTCCTCTGAAATCATTCACCTGCATTACCGGCGTGTCCGGGTCAGGGAAAAGCACGCTGCTCCTGGACATTCTCTACAGAGCGGCACAGAGGAAATACTCCCGTATTAATACGACGGTGCCGGAAGGGAAGTATGAAAGTATTACCGGACTGGAATTGCTGAATGCCGTTGTCAGTGTTGATCAGTCTCCTATCGGCCGGACACCGAGATCAAATCCGGCTACCTATACAGGGATATTCGGGTATATCAGAGAACTTTTTTCGATGCTCACCGATGCCAAAGTGAGAGGATATTTACCCGCTCGATTTAGCTTTAATGTCTCGGGAGGAAGATGCGAAGCCTGTCACGGCAATGGTTTGATAAAAGTGGAAATGCATTTTCTGCCGGATGTTTATATCGTCTGCGATAGTTGTAAAACACAGAGATATAATAAAGAGACGCTTGAAATAAGATATAAAGGGAAGAATATTGCTGAAATTCTTGAGATGACGGTTGCCGAAGCCTTACAGTTTTTTGAGCTCATACCCCGGATTCGACGAAGACTGGAAATACTTGAAGACATAGGTCTCGGATATATAAAACTCGGACAACCGGCAACAACACTCTCCGGAGGAGAGGCGCAGAGATTACGCCTTTCCCGTGAACTCGGCAGAAAGGTGACCGGCAATACGCTCTATATTCTTGACGAACCAACAACCGGCCTTCATTTCGTGGACATACAGAAGTTAATTGACGTTATTAATATGCTGGTTGATAAGGGCAATACCGTGATTGTGATAGAACATAACCTTGATATTATAAAATCATCAGACTATATCATTGATCTCGGGCCCGAAGGAGGGGACAAAGGAGGACAGGTTATAGGTAAAGGAACTCCGGAAGAACTCATCAATAATCCTCTCTCATACACCGGGAAATTTCTGAAACATAAGCTCTCTGCCTCACAGCTTATTGGTACATCCTCATGAGTTTTATTTCCAAAGCGTCCGGAAAGAAAACTTTGGCCGTGTTTATATGTTTGGCTTTCTTTTCTGTTTTTCCCGGCGCCTGCATCGATAGCAGGCCAGCCCTGCACAAGAAAAGCAGGGCGATGATGGATACCTACGTAAGCATAACGGTTGTCTCTGAATCTGAACAAGTCAGTCAGGACGCGATTGAACAGGCTTTTGCTGCCATCGAAACATTTGGAAACCGTATTAATTTCTATTCAGACAAAAGTGAACTTGCGATGATAAACAGGAGCGCTGGAACGGCAGGCGTTTCCGTCTCCACTGAAACACTTGATATTATTGATAAGGCTCTATTCGTAGCTGATGCATCAAATGGGGCATTTGATCCAACAATTGGACCCCTTATACAGCTATGGAATTTTCATGAGCCTGTGAAACCGCATCCTGATGACATCAAAAACCGGCTGCCTTTGGTTAATTACAGGCATGTCAGTATCGATAAAGACGGGGACGTGGTTATGCTTAAAGAGAAAAATATGTTACTGGATCTTGGTGGTATTGCCAAGGGGTATGCAGCTGACATAGCAGTTGATGTCCTGAAAAAGAATGGTATATCATCCGGTCTTGTGGTAATAGCCGGTGATATCAGAACATTCGGTTCAAAACCTGGCGGAAAACCCTGGAATATCGGAATAAGAAATCCGAGACAAAAGAATCGGGCCGATGAGATCATAGCAAAGATGCAATTGACTGACAAGGCAATATCTACCTCAGGCGATTATGAAAGATTTTTTATACAGGACGGCGTGCGGTACCATCATCTCCTCAATCCGGGAACGGGCTTCCCCGCCATGACAATTCGCAGTGTCAGTATTATTGCGGATAAAGGAGTTTTCGCCGATGCATTTTCAACTGCCGTTTTCGTACTCGGTCCTGAGAAAGGAATGGATCTTGTAAACAAAATGAACATGGAAGCTGTTATTATAGACAATAACGGAACTATATATACTACAGAAGCCTTAAAGGATAAACTGTATTTTGAAAAAATCGATTAAAAATACGACCATTGCTGACAGAGTACTTTTTTTTGTTTTGATTGCATGTTCTATTGCAGGAATGGTCATTGTCCAGGAAGCCATCCCACAAGGCGCCTATGTCAATATTGAAATTGACGGATCGCTGGCATATACCTTCCCTCTTGATAGTGACAGGATTGTGCCCGTTTCTACGCCAGACGGGGATATGATAATCGAAATAAAGGATGAAAAAGTTCGAGTCAGCGAATCGGACTGTCCAAAGAAATTTTGTGTCAGTCAGGGATGGATAGCAAAAGGTGCCATCATCTGCTTACCGAATAAAACGGTCATTTTAGTCGAACAGGGTATGCCTTATTCTGAAAAAAAGCTTGATGCAATCTCAGGATAAATATCGAATTGCAGTCCTTGCGGCGTACGCTCTTGCATTACATGGTTTTGAATATCTCCTCCCGACTCCCATACCGTGGTTCAGGCTCGGACTTGCAAATATCATAACCCTGGTTGCATTGACTCTGTACGGCTTTAGTACAGCGATGTCGGTTACCCTGATCCGGGTGATCCTGGCTTCGATTTTCACGGGAACGTTTCTGGGACCCGCATTTCTGTTGAGTTTGAGCGGCGGTGTCAGCAGCACCGCTGCTATGGGGCTCATATATGCCGTTCAGAGAAATCTGTTCGGGCCGGTTGGACTCAGTCTGATCGGGGCATTATTCCATAATATAGCCCAGCTGACGTTGGCCTATTTTCTGTTTATTCAGAGGATAGAGGCGATACTGATTATCAGCCCCCTTGTCATATTCATTGGCGTGTTAACCGGCTTTGCGAACGGCGTTGTCGCAGATATCCTTATCAAGAATATATTGAAAAAAGATGGGGAAACAATTCACAATGTAACACGGGATTGATATGCGGATTACCTGTCCGATGTGCAAGAAAATTACGACATGGGAAGAAAATCCCTGGAGACCGTTCTGTTCCGAGCGATGCAAACTGCTTGATCTCGGGGCTTGGGCATCAGAAGAATATCGGATAGCCGGCAAAAAGGAAGAAAGCGAAGATGAAACCGATAATACCAAAAATACATGATTTTCAGTAAAACGGAGGATACCATGGTAAAAATAGGCATAGCTGGTGCTGCCGGTAAAATGGGAGGAAGGATAACTGTTCTTTCAAAAGAATATCAGGGTCTTCAGTTGGCCGGTGCTTTTGAAAAAAAGGGGCATAAAGATATCGGCACTGATATCGGGACCCTCATTGGTACCGGTAATGTGGGGATACCGCTGTCCGAAAAAATCGATGACGTGATTGAAAAGGTGGATCTTATCATCGACTTTACGTCTGTTGAGTCAACCAAGAGGAACCTTCGTGTGGCGGCTGATGCCGGTCGGGCAATCGTAATAGGCACAACAGGGTTCTCCAAAAATGATCTCATTGACATAGAGCCGTTCGTTACCCGCATTCCCTGTGTCATGGCATCGAATATGAGCCTGGGGGTAAATCTTCTGCTGAAAGTGCTCGGTGACGTCACGCGGGTTCTCGGAGACGACTATGATATCGAAATCATTGAAGCCCATCACAGGCAAAAGAAAGATGCTCCCAGCGGTACTGCCATGAAGATGGCCCAGGTTATCGCAGATGCTGTGAACAGAAATCTGGAAGAAGTTGCCAATTATGGACGGAAAGGCATTATCGGCGCCAGACCGCAGAATGAAATCGGCATTCAGACGGTACGGGCCGGCGATATTGTTGGAGAGCATACGGTATTGTTCGGCGGTCTTGGCGAGCGGATAGAGATAACGCATAGGGCATCAAGCCGAGATACGTTTGCCAGAGGCGCATTAAAGGCGGCTTTGTGGCTTAAAGACAAGCCTGAAGGTCTCTACGACATGCAGGATGTTCTCGGACTGAAGTAAGCCCGGACCACGAACACTCTCTTTCTGCACTACGATGAGCATCAGATCTCAATAAAAGAAATCCGTGCACGTATTTATCTGCTTCACGACACAGGCCCGCAGAATTGTCTTTTTATAGCATAGGATAATACTCAGAGATCCGAAGAGTTCCTTTTCGATTCTCTGCAGTGATTACTCTTTTTCAAACATATCCTTGCCGGCACCGCAGATAGGACAAACCCACGTGTCAGGGATATCTTCAAACTTAGTGCCCGGAGCAATTCCTCCGTCAGGATCACCCTGAGCCGGATCGTAAACATAACCGCACACCGTACATTTCCACTTTTCCATAACTACCCCCTTATCTCAGAGACTGAAGTTTGTGCTATTGATTCTAATCCTTTGTTTTATTTATTTCAAGAAATGTCTTTCACCTGTCACGGCTTTTCTTTCCAAAATTTATTGTTTTTTTGGAGGGTTTTCTTTACAATATTTTTACCTCCTATGGATGTCAAAGAAAAGAAAGCGCTCATCGAAGCCCTGCTTTTTATATCTGGAGAACCGGTAACGCTCCAGACCTTAAAAAATATTACCGAATTCAGTGAATCGGAACTCAGGGATCTGATCAATAACTTGATGAGCGAATACAAGGAAAAGGATGGTGGACTCTTCATCATAGAAATAGCTAACGGGTATCAGATCGTGACCAATTCGGCTTATGCAGAATGGCTCAAAAAGTTTAAGAGTACTGCGGCCTCCAGCAAACTATCAATGCCGGCGCTTGAAACGCTCGCCATCATAGCATACAAGCAACCGATTATTAAGGCAGAAGTCGAGCAAATCCGAGGTGTGAATTCAGACGGTGTTATCAAGACGTTACTTGACAGACGACTGGTAAAGATAATGGGAAGAAAAGAAGCCCCCGGAAAACCACTTCTGTACGGTACCACCCGCGAATTTCTTCAGTATTTCGGTCTGAAAGACCTGACAGAACTGCCAACCATTAAAGAGCTCACGAGAGAAGAAGCCGCCTGAAACAGTTATGTAGTCTCAGGAGCAGAGAATACTTGTTTCAGTGCGCTCTCCATATCCATGGAGAGGATTTCTGCGGCAACCTGCGCGTTATAGAACGCATTGATAAAAGCATCATTCTTGCAGAGAAGTTGCAATCTTTTTATCTGGTTGGCGCTGGTTGAAACAATATCATTTTTGAATCGTTCAATCAGGCTCTGTATCTCACTCTGGTTTCCTTTATGTATCCAGTACATATTTAGATATATCCTCCGAACCGTTTCTTCACTTCCTGCAATAGGAATCACGCCAATATAGTATTTCCGGTATTGTCTCCCGACTCTGCAGTAATGGATAAGGCCGAGAATCGAAATGTACTGAAGCGCCTCCTGCATGGTAGAGTATGCCACATGCAGTAATGCTTCATCCCCTCTGTAAATGGCGGTAACTTTGTCGTACGAAACGTATTTATCAATGTCATCGATGAGAGGCAATACCGGTTGCAGGGCAAAGCATAATCCGTCAGTGTTTTTTTCAGGGCAGAGGGAACAGAGCTGAAAATCAGCAGCTTTTTTTATTTCAGGCGGTATTTTTGAGGTGTCTGCCCAGTACTGACTGGCCAGATTCTCAATCGTACCTTCTGTCAATTTCATTGTGCGCGCGTCTTCAAAAATGAGATAAAGCCCTTTTTGATCAAATGCGCTCAATTGCAGTGATATTTCTGAATGGCCGCTCATACCTGTTCCTGTTGTGCTGAAAATATTGTATGGTAAAAAAGGAAAAAATAAAAGCCGTAGCTACAAAGATTAGATAATGTGGCAGGCACTGGAGAACAAAGAAATATCAATATTCAGCAGGTTATCTATTAAGGAAGAATATCCGTGTGTGATGATGTAAACTGCAATAATTCATTTAAATAACAATTAGTTATATTAATTGTAAAAAGAATCACTTCAATATTCACTCCGAATGGTCACCCGAAAAAAAATTACCCGCCAAATTCCCGGTCTATTCCAGCTTTAATTTCGTCGACTGTCTTCCCCTGCTTAATGAGCCTGGCGACCGCCAGGGCTTCGTCCAGTCAGAGGTTTCAAGCAGCCGCGTGCCGATCAACAAAACAGCTCAGGAGACTCTTATGATGAAAAGGAGGGTCGTCACAGTAGCAATAACAATATACCTGGTCAAGTATTTCCGGGTATTTCTTGGCAACGGCATATGCTGTCATGGTCTTCCCCGTGAACAATGACGGTGAAAGTGTTGGACGGTTTTCTCCTCCCTGCACAGAGAATGATCTGCCTCTCTGTTCGTCGACACCGCCAAACGGGAAGTTTCCAGTTACCAGCAGGATAACAGCGAATATGGCAACCGCGCCAACAATCCAGATAACCGTGCCGGTCTTTTTCTTTGTTTGTTTTCCCTTTTTGCCTTTATCTTTCGTTCCCATAAAAACTACTTTCAGATAATTCTCACTTATTAAATTAACTGATAATTATGAATGTATTATGAAGGAATCTTCATGATAAAGCAAAAGCTGTTTCAGGACAGGTGAAAACATATCTCATCCCTTCAAAATTTCAGGTTCAGTATGAGGGATGAAAAGTCCTGCCTGTAACACATTAATGAGTTCAGGGTCTTCACCCATTTCACGATATGTGATTTTTGATCGTATATTTTCAATCTCCGCCAGAACATCACGGTTGCACAAAACTATTTCAGCACCACAAAGCGATGAATTACCCACGGGTATAAACCGTTCCCTCGGCAGGTCTGGAAGCATCCCTATCTTTATCGCATTTTCAAGGTTAATACCGCAGCCCATTGCCCCACCGATAAACACTTTTTTTATCTCATTCAATCTCATGCCAACTGCTTTCACGAATACATACAGAAAGGCGAACATGGCTGCCTTAGAGCGGAGAAAATTCTGAATTTCCTTTTCTGAGATAACCAGCTCTCTGCCCTCAGTTTCGAAGAGCATATAAACCTTTTCTCCATTATTTTCTTTTATACCGCTCCCGGATTCCACGAACTTGCCCGCCTGATCAATGATCCCTGCAGAAAATAGTCCAGCGACCAGGTCAATCATACCTGATCCGCACATCCCTTCCGGTTCTGCATCCCCGATTACCCTGAAAGCCGCTTTTTTCGTGTCCGGGTATATCGTAACCCCAAAGATACTCCCTTTTTCAGCCTTTTTACCGATTGCTGCAATCCCGTCCTCAAGTGCAGGACCGGCAGCACCTGCACCTACCACAATCCAGTCCCGACATCCCAGAACCAGCTCTGCATTTGTACCTACATCAATAAATAGTGCCGGTTCTTCCTCCTTATGTATTCCAGAACAGAGTATGCCGCTGATGATGTCACCTCCCACATAACTTCCTGAATTTGGGAAAACATAAACAGCCGCTTCCTTACTAATCTTTAGTCCTGTTTCCGCTGCACTCGTGAAAACAGGACCGTTTATGGAAGGGATAAACGGTGTAACAGGTATATTCCTTACATCAAGCCCAAGAAAATAATGGGACATTATAGTATTACCGGAAACTGCCAGGCAGCAGATCTCATCAGACCCCATCCTGTTTCTTTCACAGATCGTGTTTATCAAAACATTAATTCCTTCGATAAGACTGTCGGTCAAGCCGCCAGAATCTTCGAGCATGGATCTCTGTACCCGTGCAAGGACATCTGTTCCATAGCACAGCTGGGGATTTTCGACGTCATATGTATCAACCTTTTTGCATGCATCAAGATCAAACAATGAACATGACATATTTGTTGTTCCTATATCCAGGGCAACACCATATAATGACTTTTTTCCCAGCCCTATAAGCCGATAGCCTTGACCCAGCACGCCTAATACCGGGTTGACTTCAAAACTGCTGCTGCGAAGGGCATCCGGCAGTCTTCTCAATATATGAAGAGGGATCTCAACAGTATGGATTCCGCTCTCTTTAAGACCATTCCTGAGCCTGTCAGCATCTCCATCTTTGTCATCAGCAGAAGGCGGCATCAATTTCACCTGAAGGGAAAATACAAGCGGCTTATGATTCATATAATATCTCTCCCATATCCTGAACATCATAGCCACCGAGATTCTTTACCAGTATTCTCAATTCGTCCTCCCCGGTGATCATTTCGAACAGGGCACGTAGCGCTTCAGTATCCAGATAATCCTTTACAATGACAAGATCATAGCGTTCACGCGCGACCGGGACAAAATCGAGATCAAGAGCCCGTGCCGCCGCCAGAATTCCCATCCCGGCATCCGCAACACCGGAAAGAACGGCTGAAGCAACTCCCATATGAGTGTATTCTTCCCTCTCGTATCCGTTGATATGCTGGGACGAAATATCATGCTTTTTCAGATAACTGTCAGTTAGTAATCGGGTGCCCGCTCCCCGCTGTCTGTTTATAAAAACGATGTTGTCTCGTGTCAAATCCTGAGCACGCCGGATTTTTTTCGGGTTGCCCTTCTGGACGATAAGCCCCTGCTGCCGATACACAAAATTCATGACCATTATATTCATTCCTGTCAGCATTCTCTTTATGAACGGCAGATTATATTCTCCTGTTTCTTCATCCAAAAGGTGCGTGCCTGCCATATGGGCCTGGCCGCGTTTCACAGCAATAAGACCTCCCATCGAACCAACATGCGCTGACGACAACGAATATTTCGGATACTTTTTCTTAAAAAGATTTGCAAGGACATCAAGAGCATTATCATGGCTTCCAATACAGACCACCGTATGGGCAACGTCCTTCTTATTTTTCATGAGTTCGACAGAAACCAACGAGCCGGCACCCAGTCCCTCTGACATAGCCGGGATGCGAACAAAGCCGTCGGCACGCACCAGTGACATGAGAACACCGGCACCCCTGCTCACCGGACTGGCTATTATGTTATTACCCACCTTACCAACCTTTACCCGTAAGAATTCTTCCTGCCCAAGAGAAGAATCAACCTGACGGGCAATTCTTGCCTGTATGCTCTCGGATTCAGGCGCATCAAGACCCTGCAGTAGATAAATGAGTTTTTTTGCAAACAAACGGAATGTTATATAGGTTGAAACAGGATATCCGGGAATGCCCAGCACCGGTCTGTTTTTGACCCATCCAAGAATAACCGGCTTTCCCGGTTTAATGTTCACACCATGCAAAACAACTTCACCAAGCTCTGCAATTGCCTGGGCTGCAAAATCTTCGGATCCCGCCGAAGACCCCGCATTCACTACAACAAGGTCACCCCTGTCGCAGCCCTCACATATCGATCGTTTAATTGCTTCAAGCGAATCAGATACCGGAGAAAACCTGACAGATTCACCGCCCCATTCAGTGATCAGCCCGGAGAGAATAGCAGAGTTATATTCAATAATATTGCCTTTATTCAGCATAGCGCCCGGCTCAACCAGCTCAGAACCGGTAGGGATTATTGATACTTTTGGTCTGCGGCGCACAACAATGTCAACGTGTCCGCTTGAGAGAACAGCCCCGATATCAACCGGTGTTATTACATGGTTTTCAGGCAGGAGTAACTCCGTGCTTATAATATCTTCTCCGATTAATCGTACGTGCTGCCATGGCGTGGCAGGCTTTATAATCTCAATAAATTCTTCCTCATATAGGTTGGTTCCCTCTGGCCCGCCGGCCGGAGTCTGATTCCTGTTTTTCCCTTTCCTGCTGCCGTGAGTTGTGACATCTTCAATCATTATGACCGCATCAAAACCCTCAGGTACCGGATCACCGGTATCAACGTACACTGTCTGTTGACCTATAATCAGCTTGCAGGGTAATAAATCTGAAGCACTGAAGGTATCGGAACTTTTAACTGCGTATCCGTCCATCGCAGATGAATGATAAAAGGGCGAAGATATCTTTGCGAATACGGCTTCAGCAGTTACTCTTCCCAGGGCATCAGCTGCCGCAATGCGTACACCATCCAGAGGTTTCAAGCCCTCTTCATGCATCTTCGTGGACCATTTTTCAAGGGCTTCGGCAACAGGCGTATTGGTAAGATATATTCCTTTCTTCACAATTATCCCTTTTTGAAAAGATGACCGGAGATGGTTTTTATTATCAAAGAATCAATCTGATTAATGCAACTTATCCGTCACATGGAAGGGAACAAAACGCAAGGCAGTCGAACGAGACTATAATTTTTTCAGGCTCTCTAAATTATGACCTTCGAAGAGTTCTACTCTATTTCTGCCATGCTGTTTTGCAGCGTACAAGGCGTGGTCTGCACAACGGATGAGAGTTGCTTCATCTGTAATGAGTTCATCCGGCATTCCCGTGTATCCAAAGCTGACCGTGAGGTGGCTTTTTGAGATACCCGCAAACGTATGATTTTCCGCTCCAGTCCTCATTCTCTCAGCAACGACTGCGGCTGAGGCCTTTTCAGTATTCGGCAATATCATCATAAATTCCTCACCACCATATCTCGCAGCCGTATCGATATCTCTTATATGATCTTTAAGAAGCTCGGCGACTTCTCTTAATACACTGTCACCTATCTGATGCCCGTAATTGTCATTAATCTGTTTGAAATGATCTATATCCGCCATAACTAATGAAAATGGGGTATTAAATCGTCGTGACCGTTCAAACTCGTTTGCCAGGGCTTCATGGAATCTTCTGCGGTTATATAGCCCGGTAAGAACATCGACGGTTGCCATATGCTCTACTTTTAACAGCAGCTCTTCAAGCTCCCTGTTTTTTGCTCTCAGCTCATCCTGTAATGCTTTTGTTCTCAACGATGCATATATCCGCGCATTTAATTCGAGTTCATTGTACGGTTTTGGGAGGTAATCGTCAGCGCCGCCTTTCAGCCCGGCAACCTTATCCGATATATCTTTTTTTGCCGTAAGCATAATAACCGGAATGCCCTTTGTGGAATCTTCCAGTTTTACCCATCTGCATACTTCATGGCCATCCAGCCCGGGAAGCATAACATCAAGTAAGATAAGATCAGGCATATGCATCTTAATAGTCTTTATGGCACTAATACCATCGCTGGCCCATAAGACATCATAACCCGCCTTTGTCAATAATCCCTTCGTAGCTTCAGCCTGCAGCGGATCATCCTCCACAAGCAGCACTCTTCCAGTAGCCACTATGCGCTCCTATACATACTTCATTCTTATTTTTTATTAAAGATAACAGTAAATACCGATTAATTCAAGCATATTTACCCATACGCACCCGATTGTCCAGACAATCCATGTAGAGTAATTTCGGGATTAAAGTGCAAAAAGATTATTTTAATCGTAAGAACGCCAAAGATTCTATATGAAAGGTATTGGGGAACAAGTCTACCTGTCGAACGGAACAGACTTCATATTTTTCCATGAATTTTTTCACATCACGTGCTAGCGTCGACGGATTACAGGACAGATAAACAATCATATCTGAAGGATTATCCAATATTTTTTTAAGAACGATCGATGTCAATCCCGGTCTTGGAGGATCAAGAATAATGATATCAAACTTTTTCTTAATTCTGAATTTTTCGGCCGTTGATTTAACAAATCTGCAGTTCCTAATCTTGTTCAGGGAACAGTTTCTTTTACCGTCTTCAACGGCAAAGGGATTTTCTTCAACAGCTACCACTTCATCAGCGTTGACCGCCGCCTTTAGTGAAAGATTCCCCGCTCCGGCAAACAGATCCAAAACACGTTTTCCTTCCATTGGCATCATTTCACGAACAACTAAATTTACCAGACTCGTATTGAGGTTCCAGTGAGACTGTAAAAAAGTCATGGGAGAAACGGTATAATAAAAGTCGTCCATACGAAACCCGGAAAACGGACCACCGGAACAAACTGATTCATTATAGCGCAATCCTGAAAATCCTATGGCATGGAAGTTCTCAAAAAATCCAGTGTCATAGTCTCTTCCCTTCAATAACGCCATGGGAGCATCTCCCGCAGTTATGTGAATCTCATTCAGGTTACTGACAATATTTTGTTCTTTTATCTGTTTCAGCAGTGTATTGATTTCGTGGACCATCAGAGGACAGGCTTCAAACACCACGACATCCCTCGATGAAGATCTAAAAAAACCAATCGTACCATCTTTAGATACCTTGAACTGGGCTCTCACGCGATAATGCCATTGATCTCCGGCTAGAGCGGAACCAAGGTCAATCTCAAAGCCCCCCAGCCGTTTACACGCATCAAGAAGAATTTCGTCCTTCATCGACAGCTGCTTTTCATAGGTAATAAACTGGAGCTGACATCCCCCGCATACACCAAACACCGGGCATTGCGGATCTACTCGATGTTCAGATGGTTCGATAACCGCACGAGCCTGCGCAACAGAATAATCACGTTTCTTTTCAGAGATTTCAACCTCAACAACTTCACCGGGTATGGCGCCTCTGATAAAGATGACTTTTTCGTCTCGAGCAATTGTATAACCGCCGTATGCCGGTGTCAGGGCTTTCAGTATCGTTCCCATCATTCCTGCGTTGACAATTTCTTTATTGTGGCTTTGAGCTCCTGCAAATCTGCAGACTTGACAATATAGGCCTCTGACGCCCATACGGCAAAGTCATCCCTATAGTCATACGCAGTGGACATGATAACAGGAAGCCTCGGTCTCTTCTCTTTGATCTGCCTTAAAAGCTTTATACCGTCAATATCCGGCAGAAGAATATCCAGAGTGACAATGTCCGGCTCTTCTTTGTCAAACTGCTCAATAGCTTCTTTACCGTTGGCAGCAGTGATGACCGTGTACCCTTCCTCTTCCAGTTCTTCCTTGTAAAGCCTGAGGATATTCTGATCATCGTCAACAATCAGAATCTTCATAGTATCCCTCCTTTACTGATATGGTATAACAATTTTAAAAATACTGCCTCGATCAACTTCACTTTGTACATCTATGTGCCCATCGTGTTCCTGTATTATTCTCAGTGTAATGGCAAGTCCAAGCCCGGTTCCGGCTGATTTAGTTGTGAAAAAGGGATTAAATATAAAGGGCAGATCCGATGTCGGAATGCCCCTTCCCGTATCCTCAATTTCCAGAACAACCTCATCTTTCGTGTCATATGTCCTGATGGATATCGATCCGCTTCCAACCATCGCCTGTGCAGCGTTTGAAATGATATTCACAATGGCATCTTTCACTCTGTGCGGATCAACAAAAACGGTCTTTTGAGACCGCAAATCCTTACGTATGTTCAAGTGTCTGTCTTCAATGTCAGATTTCATGAGCTTGATTACATCCTCAATAATGCTATTAATATGAATCGTTTCTTTGTATAGTCTTGTTTCTTTAACAAATCCCAATATTTCTTTTAAAATATTTTCGAGCCTGTCTACCTCTTTCACTATTATCTCCGCATATTCCTTGAGATTTCCGTCAAGTTTCCGGTCAAGTCTTTTGGCAAAGCCGCCCACAGAGACAAGGGGATTTCTTATTTCATGTGCAACTTTTGCTGCAACCTCTCCCAGAGCTGCCATTTTTTCGGCTGATGTCAGTTTTTCACGAAGATTCTTCAGTTCGGAAATGTCTCTCACTACATGAACCGAACCCATAAACTCACCCGATCGATCAAAAATGGGCGAACTCGATGTCAGAAATGTTCCTCCCATATGCGGGTCATCCAGCTCTTCAACATAGGCCTTTTTAGTATCAACCGTTTTATGGTGCGGACAACTTTTTAGCGGCTCA
>JBFGJU010000011.1:0-18493 GCA_041577035.1 Thermodesulfovibrionales bacterium
CGAGAATGCTTTCTTTATACTTTATTTTTAAATTATATTCCCGATTTATATCCAGCCGCCTCGTCGTCTCCAGCAAGACACCGTCAATACTTATATTCACAATATGTACATCAGCTGAGTACAACATATTGCCATGAATACCGTCGACATTGAACCTTTTAAATTTTCTTTTCTCTTCTCCCATGTCTTTCACTGCGACTTTCGCCAGTTAACAGTTCAGGAAAGGGAACCTTTCCTTTCAGCCTAGTCTATTATAATACCTGCATAACCTACAACGCTATCAAAATCTCCACTAACGTCACCCGAAGTCATATATCGAACAAGATGACCGGAGTCCGCACCCAGAAGCCTGGCAGCATGGAGCATTACTGTAGTTGGGAGATAGCCACACATGGATATCTTATGCTTCAAAACAGTCTCATACAGCCCTCTTGGATCAATATCGATAATCCTGTCTATCGCCTTCTTGTCATTCTTTCGGGCAACTTTTTCCGGCACATAATGACTGAAGTCTGTACTGGCAAGCAGAGTGACCGGATAATCAATGGTCTTTACCGCTTTAGCTATACCGTCAGCCAGACTGCAGCAATCATCAAAAGACGCGGAAAGGACTGCAATCGGTACTATCTTAATCTGTTCTCCAAAATAGGCAATAAAAGGAAGCTGCACTTCCAGAGAATGTTCAAAAATATGAGCCTGGACATCTTTTTCAACAATAGACACATTCTGAGCAATTCTGCTGGCCAGTCTCCTGTCAATTTCAAAGGATCCGTTAGGAACTTCCCAGGCGCCGTCAGCCATAATTGAAATGCCGGGGCCAAGCCCCGTATGATTTGGCCCCAACATTAAGAACGTTTGTGGAAAATGAATGGAAGAAAATACCTGTCCTGCCACCGACCCCGAGTAAATGAACCCGGCATGGGGAACAACAATGCCTGTCGCATTCTTTTTTCGAGCGCCCGGATCTATATATTCCTCGACCTGCTCTTTCAGCCGGGAATGTGATCCGTGATAAAATTGACCCGCTACCGCAGCGGCCCTTTTCATACTATGTTTATTCACTGTTCATATCTTCATTTTTAAAACGGTGAGCAACCGGATATAATACCACGAAGGAAAGAATCTTCTGATTCAATCTATTTTAGTAACTCTCCTCAATATCGAGATACTCTCTATCAGAAAAATCTTCAAATCTCGTGCAAAAAGAAAGAAACGAAAGGGGAACTTCTCCTGTAGGGCCGTTCCGCTGCTTTGAAACAATCACCTCTGCCCGTCCCTTGTTTTCTTCACTTTCCCTGTTGTAAATCTCGTCTCTGTACAGAAAGATTATAACATCAGCGTCCTGCTCAATCGCACCGGACTCTCTCAGATCCGCCAGGTTGGGTTTCTTTGTGCCGGTTCTTGTTTCAACACCCCTGTTCAGCTGACTTAAAGCAATCACAGGAATCCTCAGTTCTTTAGCCAGTGCCTTTAAAGAACGTGATATCTCAGAAATCTCCTGCTCGCGAGTCTCTGCCTTCCCTCTTCCTCTCATCAACTGCAAATAATCTACAACAACAAGGCTTAACCCTTGATCCGATTTCAACCTGCGTGCCTTAGCACGCATTTCAAGAACGCTTAACCCGGAAGAATCATCAATAAAGATGGGGGCTTCGGCAAGATTTCCCGCAGCTGATGTAAGTTTATGCCAATCCTCCTTCTTTATAAATCCCTTCCTTATCTTGTTTGAATCTACTCGAGCTTCGGAACAGAGCATCCGGAACATAAGCTGCTCTTTAGACATTTCCAGACTGAAGATGGCGACAGGTTCTTTGAGTTCAAGAGCTACATGCTGTGCCACATTGAGGCTGAATGCAGTTTTCCCCATCGACGGTCGTCCGCCAATCACTATTAAATCACCTTTTTGGAAACCGGTGGTTAATTTATCAAGCTCTGCAAAGCCTGCTGGCAAACCGGTAACAGTCTCCTTTTTATCATACATATGTTCAATCATCTGAAAACTGTCTTTTATTAAATCCTTTAAGGTAACAAAAGATACGTTAATACGTTTATCAGAAATATCAAAAATATTTTTTTCTGCATAATCGACCATTTCTTCCGGATCAAGGTTATTTTCGTAGACAGTATGAGCTATATCATTTACTGAACGGAGAAGTCCTCTCAGCAAAGCCTTTTCTCTGACAATCTTTGAATGGTATCTGATATTGGCAGACGTAGGCACAATTGTAACAAGTGAAGTGAGATATTCCGCTCCACCGACAGCATCAAAATCATTCTTTCTCTTCAAATGGTCAGTTAAGGTAATAAGGTCTACGGGTTCATTCTTGTCGAATAGGTCGGCCATCGCAACGAATATTTTTCTGTGGGACTCCTTGTAGAAATCATCGTACTTCAGCAGTTCGAGTGCAGTTGTTAAGGCACCATTATCCAGCAGAATTGATCCAAGAACAGACTGCTCGGCCTCAATATTCTGGGGAGGTAATTTATCAAGAGTAAAATCTACTTCTTTCATGTTCTCGTCTACTCAGCAGAATCTGCAATAACTTCTATCGACACCTGCGAGGATATTTCAGGATGAAGCTTAACCGTTGCAGAATGAGTTCCAAGCCTCTTGATCGGCTCCTCTAGTGATATCTTCTTCCTGTCGATCTCAAAACCCTCAGCCTTCAGGGCCTCGGCAATATCGATGTTAGTTACGGCTCCAAATAATTTCCCGTCATTACCCGATGTCGCCTTTATGGTAAGCGTCGTCGATGCGAGTCTGTCCGCCACAGACTGTGAGGCCTGCTTCACCTTTTCAGCCTTTCGTAACATCGCATTTTTATAGTGTTCAAATTCCCTGATATTTTTTTTGTTCGCTTCGATGGCAAGTTTCTTCGGTAATAAATAATTTCGTGCATACCCGTCCGAAACGTCAATAATATCACCGATCTTTCCTTTTGTTCCGACATCTTCCCTCAATATGATTCTCATTCGTACTATCTCCTTTTACAACTCATTTCTTCACGTATAAAATAACACAAAAACAGCAAAAATATCCCCCTGTTCTTTATGGATTTCCGTTCAGGATTTGACAAAAGAGTATCCCATTCTGTATATTGTCCATTAATTGCTTAACTACTTAATTCTTAGTACGGAGGAGCTTATGTCAGAACCAGCAGACAAAAAGAAAAAGAGAATGGCAATCATTGCCAGCAAAGGTACCCTCGATATGGCATACCCCCCTTTGATGCTCGCATCGACGGGTGCTGCAATGGATGTCGAAGTCCAGATATTTTTTACCTTATACGGCGTAGATATCGTGAATAAGAAAAAAAATCATTCCCTGCAGGTGGCACCGATTGCAAACCCCGCAATGCCATCACCAATCCCCTTTCCGAATATACTGGGGATACTGCCGGGAATGACTCCTCTGGCTACCGCCATGATGAAAAACATGATGAAGAAGATAAATTGGCCTTCAATACCTGAAATGATAGACGCGTGTCGTGAGATGGATGTGAAATTCATCGCCTGTACACCGACCCTCGAAATGACAGGCGTCAAAAAGGAAGATCTCGTCGATGGAGCTGTTGTCGCCGGAGCCGCTGAATTCCTGGATTTCGCACTTGATGCAGATATTAGTCTGTTTATCTAGACAATTCGTTCGTGCGCCGTTCAAATCAATGAGCAAAGGAGGTGTCCCATTATAATCGATTTTTCTAAATCACCTTTACAAGGAGGACGAATATGAAGAAGTTTCTTCTCTGTATGATGGCGGTATTAGCACTCTTTTCTTTTCCAGCATCATCCGACGCAACGAATGGTGACAATTTGATCGCTATTGGACCTATTTCACGTTCTATGGGTGGAGTTGGTATCGCTTTACCTCAGGATGCGATCAGCGCTGTCTTTTCAAACCCCGCAGCAATGTGCTTTGGACCATATTGCCCTGGGTCAGAGTTTAATTTTGCAGGCACGTTGTTCATGCCTGATGTTTCCGCGAAAATAACCATTGACGGCTTGGTCATCAAGGACGATGCGGACGATAAGATTTATCCCATTCCCGCAATCGGAATCTCTGTGCCTATTACGAACACATTTCCGCTCTGGAGATTCGGGATCGCTGCTTATGGAGTATCCGGACTTGGCGTCGATTATCGAGACACTGCTATTGATCAACCCACGTTTTACAATTTCGGTCCCATGGGACAATTTCCTCTTGTCGCCGGCGAATATACTGATCTCAGGATTATGAAATTTGCCCCTGCGATCGCATATCAGCCCAATGAAAAGCTTTCTCTTGGTCTGTCTGTACATATAGATTATGCAACACTTGACTTGAGGAGCGGTACTTCAGAGGGATTTGCCTTTGGAGTTCAGGTTGGTGCGATGTTCAAAGCCACTGACAGCATTACCCTTGGCGCAACCTATACGACGCCGCAGGAAGTTGACCATGACAATGTAACAGATTTCGATGGTGACGGCACTGCCGATGACCTTACCCTCGAGGCGCCGCAGCAGCTCGGCTTCGGCGTTGCTTTTGAGCCAATACTCGGAAAACTGTTAATTGAAGGGAACGTCAAGTGGATGAACTGGAAAGATTCAGAGGGATATGATGATTTCGACTGGGATGACCAGTGGGTATTCGCTATCGGTGTACAGTTTAAGCCTACTGACAAGCTTGCTCTGCGGGCAGGGTACAACTATGCTGAAAACCCTGTGGAAGAGCACAACGGTTTTGTCGGGTCAAACATGACTTCTGTACAGGGAAAGATGCTGCCCGAGTACTACTATGAAACATTCAGGATAATCGGATTCCCTGCAATAGTTGAGCATCATCTGACGTTTGGCATCGGGTATGAATTTTCGAACCGTTTCTCACTCCATGCAGGCTATATGCATGCATTTGAAGAGACGATTACAGAGACCGGCACAAATCTGGCCGGCCAGCCGACAACACTGGAATCGACACTGAGCGAAGACAGCCTCGAATTCGGTCTTACCTGGAGATTTTAATCCAGGTTACCGCACCCTACCTAAAGACCATCAGGGGTTCTGATATGTGCATCTGAACCCCTGATGCATTACACGGCACTGTTTGGCAGCTGCCTCCGTCCTTAAAGAATCTTAATCGGAACTGGTGTAAAGGTTACAATAAAAATTACCAATGCCACCCATCCCACGATCTTTCGTTTTCTGTCAAGAGGGATGTCTGAATAAATGATGGGGGGATGCCTGAAACCGAGTATCAGCATGAGAAATGCGAGAAATAACCACCCCGTAAAGTGAACGAAGCCGAATATCGTCATACATCCAATGAGAACAACTGAGAGACCAGTATGGCGTTTCCCGAGAAGCGCATAGGCGATATGCCCACCATCCAGCTGTCCCACGGGCAGCAGGTTTAAAGCCGTAACAAAAAAACCGATCCATCCTGCTACACCTATCGGATGAAGTAACACGTCATAATTTTCCGGGATCGTTCCAATAATCACTTTAGTCAGTCCGATAAATACCAGGGAATCACCGAATATCATTGAGCCCTCACTCATCGTCATCTCAACGACTTCTGAAAAATGGAGTCCAATGATAGCAGCAACCAGCGATACGACAAAACCCGCGATGGGGCCGGAAGCGCCGATATCCATCAGTGCATTTTTTGTTGTAATCGGCGACTTCATTTTAATCACAGCACCAAACGTACCAAAAAGGGTCGGAGCAGGAATGAAGTATGGAAGGGTAGCTTTGACGTTATGCTTTTTGGATGCAAGGTAATGAGAAAACTCGTGAGAGAGCAGTATCAGCAGGAGCGCTGAAGAAAACGGCAGTCCTTTGTAAATGAGAAACGGGTCATCGAAGATATTCGCACCTGCATATAAGGCGCCCACAGCAAGCGTCGTGCCAAAGGTTAATAGAAAAAGCGTAAGGTGAAGAAACGGAATCTTCTTCATACAATAGTGCCTTTCAGATCATAATCATAGGCTTCATCAATCCGGACTGTGACGAATGCCCCCCTGTCAACAGTCTCGTTCTGAACAAATACAACCCCGTCGATATCAGGGGCCTGTGAATAGAGTCTGGCTATTGCAACACTGCCCTCAACGTCATCCACAACGGCAGTAAACATTCTGCCGATGAAACGTTTATTTTTTTCCAAAGAAATGGCTGATTGCATCGACATAATTTCGTTATATCGCTTCTGTTTAATCTTTTTAGACACCTGTCCTTTCATGGCATACGCATCTGTCCCCTCTTCATGCGAATACATAAAAACACCGAGATGCTCAAACTGGACGTTCTGCACAAACGTTGCCATGTCGTCAAACTCTTTATCTGTTTCCTTAGGGAATCCAACAATTAACGTAGTTCGTAATACAACATCGGGTAACGCCCTTCTTATTTTCAGGACAAGTTCCTCAAATTTCTTCCTCGATCCTCCCCTTCCCATGAGCCTGAGAATTCTTTCTTCTGAGTGTTGTAAGGGCATATCAATATAATTGCATATTTTGTCTTCTGTTCCGATCGTTTCAATAAGTTCATCACTAACAGATGCCGGGTAGAGATAAAGAAGACGTATCCAGAAATTACCGCTCAAGGATGCGATATCTCTCAATAACCTGCTGAGGTTGTATGTTCCAATCTCCTTCCCATATGACGTTATATCCTGGGCGACTAGGATGAGTTCTTTGGTCCCGGAGCGCACACGTTCTTCAGCCTCACGGACTATCTCGTCAGGATTCCTGCTCTGGTATTTCCCCCTTATTGCCGGTATGACACAAAAAGAGCACGTTCTGTCACAACCCTCTGCGATCTTTATGTACGCAAAAGAGTCATGCGATACCAATGACGGTATCTGACAATCGTCCCCCTTACGATGCATGCCCTCATCTGACAGTATCTCTTTGCAGTAATCAACAATATCTGCAGCTCTGTCAACACCCCACAGGGCGTCAATATCAGGTATCTCTTCCTGCAGTTCCTTGCCATACCGCTCAGCAAGGCATCCAAAAACAATGAGTCGTTTTTGCCTGTTTTGTTTCTTTCCTTCAGCTATCCTGAGAATCTCCTGAATAGATTCTTTCTTGGCATCTTCGATAAATCCACAGGTATTTATGAGTATCACATCCGACGAATCAGGATTTGAAGAGCAGCCGACGCCGGATGCCATCAGTTTTTTCATGAGCATTTCGGAATCTACCAGGTTCTTGGGGCAGCCAAGGCTAACGATCGCTACTGTTTTCATGGGCTTTCTTTACCGCCTTGAAGATCAGGATATAGCTGATAAGGGCTGCACCCGTTCCAACGCTCATTGTTCCAACAATAAACGGTTTTACAAGATGACTGAATGTATCCATGAGTCCGAAAAATGAAATATGCGCCCAGTCAATTTCTGGAAGAATTTCATTGATACCGAGCAGTTTTGCGCCCGTCCATGTTCCAAAGGTATAAATCGGAATAATCGTCCATGGGTTTGTAACAAAGACTCCGATAAGCGTTACTATTTTGTTCAGCCTGAACAGATAGGACACAGCAATGCCCAGCAGTGTATGCACTCCCAGAAACGGCGACATTCCCAAAAAAACACCAACAGCGAATGCGACTGCTATTCTGTGCGGCGTTTCTTTAATTGAAAAAATATGGCTGATCCGTGCCCTAAACGTCAAAGTGCCGGTACCCCCGTGCTTCAAGCTTATGAGCCTTTCCTTTTTCATCGATAATTTTCATGCCGCTCTTCGCTATTTCACCGATACAGCATGCATCGAGAGCACTATTTTCAGGTGCCGTAAAAAGGAGCTCATAATCCTCTCCACCCGTTATCAGAGTATCAGGAGACACGCCGAGATACTGAGAAGCCGCAATAAGTTCCTGAGAAACGGGAATGCGTTCTTTATATATGTTCGCCCCGACCCCGCTTTCCCTGCACAGTCTGAACAGGTCAATGAAAAGGCCGTCGCTGATATCTATCATTGCCGTAGCGTACGGGGCATACTGTTCAGGATTTCTTGCCTCAGGCATGAGATGTCTTTTAATGAGCGGGGCGATGATATCTTTCTTAAGTGGCAGTTTACTTTCTATATCCTTTTCTATAACGACCGGCATGCCGATTTTTTTCATCAAGGCCAAACCACACGATGCATCGCCGATCTGTCCGGTCACATATATTTTATCGCCTATCCTGGCCCCTTTCCTGCTCACCGTATGAATTGCAGATCCTATCACCGATGCAGACAGCACCACGTGGTCAGATGACACAACATCACCGCCAATAAGAGACAGGTTATATACGTGCAGGGCTTCTTCTATGCCATCATAAAACTGATCAAAAAAAGCAATATCTGTATCCCTGTGAGCAGCAAAATTAATGAGAAGAAAGTTCGGCAGTGCACCCATCGCGTATATATCACTCACGTTCACGGATACCAGCTTGAACCCCAGCTGATACGCGGTAGTCCACGAGAGATTGAAATGTACACCCTGTACCATCATATCGCTCGTGATCACCGTCAGCCCATCCGTACTGCGTATTACTGCGGAATCGTCACCAATTCCGAGGATCAGCCCTGGTACATTTTTTTTGAATTTTTTTCTTAGTTTTTCTATGAGGGAGAGCTCACCAACTTCAAATAATTTCATCTCGGAATAATTTCATAGCTGTCGACTCGCACAGATTGTGATAAAAGGATTACTTGTCCATGACATGTCATTTCTGCGATGATAAGCCCGTCCGTGATTTTTTGTTCGGCTTCAGAGTAATTTTTAATACCTGATCCATCTTATCGGCAAATACGAATTCCATATCTTTTTTTACATATTTCGGTATATCTTCAAGATCTTTTTTATTTCTCTTCGGAATAATGATCTTCTTGATACCCATTCGTTTTGCGGCAAGGGTTTTTTCCTTTAATCCGCCGATAGGAAGTACTCTTCCCCGCAACGTTACCTCACCGGTCATTGCAACGTCTTTGCTTACCGGTCTGCCGGTAAAGACTGACGATAAGGCAGTCGCAATCGTGATTCCGGCTGACGGACCATCCTTGGGTATCGCTCCAGCAGGGACATGAATATGGACATCACTTTTGGAGAACATATCTTCCTGTATGCCAAGCTGCTTGGCCCTTGATCTCACATAGCTTAACGCCGCCTGGGCAGATTCCTTCATAACATCGCCAAGCTGACCCGTAAGGGTTAAATTCCCTTTTCCTTTCATGGTCGTAGCTTCAATATAAATAATGTCCCCCCCTGCCTCTGTCCAGGCAAGTCCGGTCGAAACGCCAATCTCATCCTGTCGCATTTCCTCTTCAGGTAAAAATTTCTGGACTCCCAGGAATCGTTTCAGGTTTTGTATGGTAATGGTGAATTTTTTTTCTTCGCCTTCAGCGAGCTTTTTTGCGACTTTTCTACAAAGATGTGCTATCTCTCTCTCAAGATTTCTCACTCCAGCTTCTCTCGTGTAATGAGAT
Source organism: Thermodesulfovibrionales bacterium (assembly GCA_041577035.1). Lineage (GTDB taxonomy): Bacteria > Nitrospirota > Thermodesulfovibrionia > Thermodesulfovibrionales > UBA6898. The sequence continues at coordinate 9,444 of JBFGJU010000011.1, forward strand.
ATGAGTTGCATGAGTGCAGAATCAGTAATTGAAATATTTTTTTTGCTCAGGCCATGCTCCTGCAGCTGCTTTGGAAGAAGGTATTTCTTCGCTATCCCCAATTTCTCTTCAGCTGTATATCCTGAAAGATGAATTATTTCCATCCTGTCACGCAATGGTCCCGGTATGGTATCTCCCAGGTTTCCCGTCGTAATAAACATGACATTTGTAAGATCAAATGGAACGCCAAGATAGTGATCAGAAAAAGAAAAGTTTTGTTCTGGATCAAGCACCTCAAGGAGTGCAGATGACGGATCTCCTCTGAAGTCTGCTCCAATTTTATCAACCTCATCAAGCATAAATACCGGATTATTTGTTCCTGCCTGTTTTATTCCCTGTATAATCCTGCCCGGCAGGGCGCCTACATACGTTCGTCTGTGTCCCCTAATTTCCGCCTCATCTCTTACCCCGCCAAGAGACATCCTCGCAAATTCCCTTCCCAGAGCCCGGGCAATTGATTTTCCAAGGGAAGTTTTTCCAACGCCGGGAGGACCAATAAAGCAGAGAATCGGCCCTTTCATCTTTTCTTTGATCTTACGGACACTCAGGTATTCCAGTATCCTTTCCTTTACCTTTTCAAGATCATAGTGGTCTTCATTCAGGACTTTCTTGGCTGACTTAATATCAAGATTATCTTCAGTTTGTTTTGACCATGGGAGCTCAACAAGCCAGTCCAGGTATGTCCGAATCGTAGCAGCCTCCGCGCTGTCCGGGTGCATCTTTTCAATCCTTTTCAGCTGCTTTTCCGCTTCATGCAAGACCTTTTCCGGCATCATCGCAGATTTTATTTTTTCCCTGAACTCCTGGATTTCTTCTGTTCTTTCATCAATATCGCCAAGTTCTTTTTGAATGGCTTTCAGCTGCTCTCTTAAAAAATATTCTCGCTGGGTTTTGTCAATTTCTCCGCGTGCTTCAGACTGAATCTTCTGCTGTACGGAAAGAAGTTCTATCTCATGGTTCAATATATCACTTACGCGTTTCAGCTTATGCATAGCATCGGTTATTTCAAGTATTTCCTGTGCCTGTTCAGTCTTCAGTCCGAGATTTGAAGCTACGAGATCAGCCAGTCTTCCGGGATCATCAAGATTCTCGATAACAACCATAATATCGGGAAGAATGGTCTTGCCCAATGAAACTGTCTTATCAATCTGTTCTTTAACCGTTCTTACCTGTGCTTCCTCCTCAATGGATAGAGAAGGCGGCTTCTCTTCTATTATTCGTTCTATGTCGGCAGCAATAAATGGTTCTGTCTTTGAGAATTTCTTGACAGCGGCTTTTGAAAGACCTTGAACAAGAATTTTGATTCTTCCATCAGGTAGTTTCAACATTCGCATTATCATACCAACAGTTCCGACCTGAAACAGATCTGAGGCAGTCGGGTTTTCTACCTGTAGTTCCCGTTGTGATAAAAGCAAGATCATTCTGTTCGTACTCAATGCGTGATCTATTGCATTAATTGACATTTCCCGCCCCACAAAGAGGGGAATAATCATATAGGGAAAAACAACAATATCCCTCACCGGAAGCACCGGCACATTGTCCGGTATCTGCACCTCTTTTTCATCTTTATTCTCTTGTCGTTCTATGTCTTTTTCCTGATCAATATCCGCCATATTTTCACCCTGCTGATTCCCGGTGGATTTCATTCGCTTCCATCTGCTTCGATATATGCTCTATATACGACCGAAACTCATCAGAAAGCTGCGGATTCTTTAGAGCAAGAGCAACCGTTGCTTTAAGATATCCGAGCTTGTCCCCTGCGTCGTACCGCATGCCCTCGAACTGGTATCCGTAAACCGGCTGTGTTTTCAGAAGCTCCTGTATAGCATCCGTGAGTTGTATCTCATCACCCTTGCCGGGTTTGGATCTTTCCAGAATATCAAATATCTGGGGAGTCAGGATATATCGTCCTATGATTGCAAGATCAGACGGTGCATCTTCAGCACGAGGTTTTTCCACAAGGTCATTGATCTTAAATATTCCCTTTCCTTCGGATGATCCTTTGATTACTCCATATCTCTGGATGTCTGCGGATGGAACTTTCTGGAGAGCCAGAATGGAACTCCTGCGCTCTTCGTAGATTCTAATCATGTCTTGGAGTAATGGATCTTCAGGATCAATAATGTCATCGCTCAGAATAACTGCAACAGGCTCATCCTTCACAAAATGTTTTGCGCATAATATGGCATGTCCCAATACAAGATCATATCCCTTCCTGATGTAAGCAATATTATATTGATTCAAACCATTAATAATCTCGAGCAGATGTTTTTTACCACTTTTTTTCAGCTTCTCCTCAAGTTCAAATGTATGATCAAAGTGATCCTCAATGGCCCGCTTATTTTTTCCCGTGATGATCACAAATTCCTTTATATCGCATGCAATCGCTTCCTCTATGCCATATTGAATCAAGGGTTTGTCAACTATGGGCAACATCTCCTTTGGTGATGCCTTTGTCGCCGGTAAAAAACGGGTACCAAGCCCGGCTGCAGGGAGAATCGCTTTCTTAATGGTTTTAGACATAATATTTTCCTGGCATATCGTTTGTTTAATTATAACATAGAGCACCGTGCCGGGTTGCCCCGAAGAAAACGGTAATCACCTGAATTTCATGGAAAAAACAGCTTTTTTATGGTGCCGGAGGCCGGACTCGAACCGGCACGAGCTTGTGGCCCGAGGGATTTTAAGTCCCTTGCGTCTACCAAATTCCGCCACTCCGGCATAACTAGAAACACTATGAAAACGCGTCCTTGCTGCTTTCAAACATAAATAGGTAATCTAGTTTCGTCTTGCGCCTGCCAAAAGGTAGAGGCAGGACTACCTTCAGTAGTTATATATACCAAATGCCGCTCTCTGAGTCGTTGATTCAACGAGCCACAGACCACTCTAACAGCGTATTACCATACATAAAATAACAACGAAAAGACAATGAAAAAATAGACGACCGGCGCTATCAACGGATAAAGAAAAAAGAAGCCATGACAACCGGCTTCTTTATAGAGAAATGATTACTGAATGATCTATTTTTTTCTGATAAAAAACTCTATGACGTTCCCCTCCTCTTTTGTCTCGATTAACTCATGACCGAGTCTTTTCAATAGCGCCGGTATATCAGATTTAGAACCAGGATCGGTTGAGATCACCTCAAGAATCTGTCCCTGAGGAAGTGCATCAATCGCCTTTTTTGCTTTCAGAACCGGCATCGGACAATTCAAACCCTTCGTATCTAACACCACATCAGCTTTAATGTCTTCCATGCTGTCCTCCCATACTTCAATAATAATTGTTACATATATTATAAACTATTTAACAAATATTCTTCCAGACGTTGTGCTCTTTTTTCATTGTCAAGGTAAGTAATCTCACACGGAATAATTTAATTTATAACTTCATGTTATGTTAGACATCATCTTGTTTTTATTTATTTTTTTCAATCTTTCCAAATGAGGCTATGCATAGAGTGTCTTATCCTTTTTCTTCATCCTCAGGTAACAGACCCATAGTCCTCGGTTTCCGATCTATCTGTTCCATAACCGGCATTTCCTGAGCACCAGTAACACCAAGTTCTTTGAATCTCCTGACCGAGGGTAAAACCCGAGACTCCAACGAGCCAACCGCCCGGTTGTATGCAGCGACAGATTTTTCAAGATTTGATCCAATATTTTCAAAATGTTGTATAAGGGTTCCCATCCTGTTAAATAACTCTCTGGCATGTTCACTGATTACCTGGGCATTCTTGGTCATCTGTTCCTGTCGCCAACCATACGCAATTGCCCTCAGCAACGCGATAAATGTCGTTGGAGTGGCAATAATTACTTTTTTCTGGATTCCGTCCTCGATAAGTGTCGTATCCGCTTCAAGGGCAGCACTCAAAAATGATTCTCCGGGTATGAAAAGGATAACGAACTCGGGCGATTTCTTGAGCTGGTCCCAGTATTCCATTGAAGCAAGCCTGTTCATATGGGCCCTCACCTGCTGGGAATGTTTTTTCATATGGTTTCTTCTTTCATCTTCCGTGGAAGCAGCAGTAGCATTCAAAAAGGCTTCGAGTGAAGCTTTCGAATCAACTACTATTTCACGTTCATTCGGAAGATGTACAATCATATCCGGACGGACCTTTCCTTTATCCGTATCAACCGATTCCTGCTCTGTAAAATCACAATGCATGGACATCCCTGAGAGTTCGGCAACTCTTCTTAACTGCATTTCTCCCCATCTTCCCCGGACCTCAGGTTTTCTCAATGCCGATACAAGATTGCTTGTCTGCTGCTGAAGATTATCATGAGTAACGGCTAATGTCCTCAGCTGTTCTTCGAGACTTCCATATGCCTTATGTCTGCTCTGTTCCATATGCTTGATCTGCTCCTCATATCTCTTTAGTGAATCAGAGAGCGGCTTTATCATCCCGTCCATGGCGGCACGATGTTCTCCAAGCTTCCCTTTTGTATCAGAAACTACTTTTCCGAGTGATTCCGATGCAAGTCTCAGGAAGTCTTCACTGCTGCTTTTGAGCGCAGCCGAAGATAATGCAATAAAAGTATCGGACATCTCCTTCTTCATGATATCAAACAGTTCTTTTTGTTCCTTGTAGTTCTTCTGGATTGATTCGAACCTGGTCAGTGCTTCAACCTTTGCCTGGCGCTCGACATCCAGTTCACCCCTTGTGTTATTCAGTTCATCAGCTGTATGTTGCATCTGCTTCCTCAACTCACTATTCACTGCTTCAGAACCTTTTGCACGGCCTGAAGCAATAAGCCAGACAATTATTCCGCCAATGGCTGCCCCCATAAGAATAGAGATAACTACTTCCAAAATTGTCCCCTTTTTGCAGTGATCATTATCAACACCCTTGCCTCATGATCATGCTGTATCCCGTGTCATCAATCATTGTAAATATGCATGAATTATCATTCAGTAATTTCAGTGCTTACGAGCGCCAGAATAGCCGAATGAGGCACAATAAGATATTTTTTCCCCTCAAATTCTATCTCGACCGCTGCATCTTTGAGAAAAATCGCATAGTCACCTTCATTAGCCTGAAGCGGTATATATTTCAATTCCTTTTTATCCCCATACGACCAGGGTTCATCCGGTATTGTTGAATCATGTATAACATAACCAGGCCCTGTCTTTATAACGCGTCCTCCTATCACCTTTTCTTTTTCCTTTACGGTTTGAGGAAGGTAGAGGCCTGATGTTGTCCTGTCCATAGTATTGTCCGGGTCTATGAGGACCCGGTCCCCGACTATTAAAAGATTTTTCTTTGCCTTCATGCTTTATTTTAAATTATTTCCATATCTTTTATCTTTTCATAATAAAAAGACTGGAAACCCCGTGTGCGGATCACGGGATAATTATGTTAGAAGATTCCATATCAGTACATGCCGTATACGGCATTTCCTGGAAGGGAGGTATTCATAACTGTTCAATGAGGTATCCCCGGGTTTTTAGTCGTTCTACTATCCCATCTTTTCCAACCAGATGCCCTGCACCGACAACAACAAAATAGGTCTTTTCTGTCTTCAGGAAACGCTCAATCTTACTGGTCATATCCCGGTTCCTGCCATAAAACATCTTCTCAGCGATCGAAGTCATATCAGCATCACCCCGCATGCTCTTTTCCAGCACTGATTGTATGCCTCCAGCGTCACCGTTTTTCCATGCCTCCAGAATGGAATCCATATCTTTTCTCATGATGTTCGCATTCATCATTGTGGAGTATAAGAAAATTTCCTGCTCTTCATCAGAAAACCCTGATAAGAGTTCAATCTGATAATCGACACTCTCCAGTTCCAGAACCTCCTTCCTTCCTTGAGCTTGTGAGAGAAAATGAACATCTAAGCCAAAACCCGGATCAAATCCCAGATGCATAAGTTCGAGTGCTGATAACGTTAATGCAAGAAACCATGGCTTCTGTTTATAGATTAACTCAAGTGGCAGGCCCAGACGTCCAGCCTCTGAAATAACAAGCTCATACGTCTTGCTCGATACATGATTGGCCAGCGTATCCTCGCCGGCATAGAACGCTTTTTCCACTAATGGCCCGATATCAACCTTGGTTATATCATTGATATTTGCCTCTACTACTAAAAAGTCAGAGTCATCGAAGGCCTTTTCAATACGTTTATTCAAAGGATATAATTCTTTCTTAAAAAAATGTATTGAACCCAGCAAATAAACGGTGCTGGTACTCGACCTGACTTCCCATAAAAAATTATTTGATGAGGAATAAGCATTGTGGCAAAAAGCAAAGACAACGAACAATGAGCAGAGTACTACCCCTATAGTGACTGTAGAAACACCTTTCTTGTATTGACAAGCCGATTTCATGTCAGCGCTGTTACCTGATTCCTATATCACGACATCCGGTGTTATCATCCACTCAATTGACCACAGGCCATTGGTATCTCTTGCAAAGCATACGACGCCTGCCATTTGAAACGATACGACATGCCTCTTGGTATCTCCACAAAGCAGTAACGAGGCAAGTCTGCCGAGATGAGGCAGGTGGCCGACAACCATTATATTACTTTCCATTTCAAGAAGCTTTTCATGAAAGAGTCCCGGATTATCAAGAGGCAACAGTCCGTTCGCCTTGGCTACGCCCTGAACGGGCTTCAGCGATTCAGCAAAAATATCTGCCGTCTCCTCTGCTCTCAATTTTCCACTGTGAAATATCTCATCCAGGGGTATACTGCGTTTTGACAGATACCCCGACATTTTCTCAGCATTATTTTTCCCCTTATCGGAAAGCCCCCGAGAAGGATCTTCTTCCTTCTGTTTCGCCTCGCCATGTTGTACAAGATAGAGCAGCATTATGCTCCCTCCCTTCTTCCTGCATACCGGCCTTCAATGCACTATTTCAGTCCCGATTCCGGTTTTTGTAAATATCTCGAGAAGCAGGCAATGCGGTACTCTTCCATCAATGATATGCGCCTTCCCCTTATGATTCCGGAGGACATTCAGGCATGCCTGAATTTTCGGAAGCATCCCTTCTGTTATCGTTTTATTTTTTATCAGCTTCTGTACCTGACGCTGTCTTATTGAAGAAATCACGTTTCCCTTTTTGTCAAGAACTCCCGGAACATCGGTGAGTAAAATCAGTTTTTCAGCCTCAACAGACGAAGCAATTGCAGCTGCAACAAAATCCGCATTTATGTTCAATGTTTCGCCCTTCGGGCCAACACCGATCGGTGATATCACAGGTATGAAGCCGTCTTTTTCAAGACTTTCGAGGATATCCGGTTCAACGGCAGCTACTTCACCCACAAGACCAATATCTATAATCTCATCAGTCCCGGTCTCCGGCGTAACGGTTTTAATCGTCTTTTTCTTTGCGCTGATTAGTCTTCCGTCCTTTCCGCTCAGACCTGCTGCTTTGCCCCCGTGTTTGGTTATGAGAGTAACAATTTCCTTATTTACGAGCCCCCCAAGTACCATTTCAACAATATCCATAGTTTCCCGGTCAGTAACACGCTGGCCATGAACAAACGTGGGATTCTTGCCCATCTTTTTCATCATCGTGGATATCTTCGGGCCTCCTCCATGGACAATAATAGTCCTGATACCGATAAAATTCATCAAAACCACATCCTGGGCAAAGGAATCCCTGAGCTCCTTTTTAACCTGCGCAGCACCTCCATATTTGATTACAAAGGTTTTTCCGTAAAAATTTCTTATAAACGGAAGCGCCTCAATTAATATTTCAGCTTTCTTTATGCTATCTTTCATTCTGCGTGTTTTATACTCTTCTTCCTCAATTCTTCTTCATAAAAACAGGAAATACAGAACCGGCAACCGTTTTTATCTATTGCTTTCAGGTCCATCACTTTTTCATGACACGATGAACAGACCACGGATGGACGAATTATCGCCGGGTCGGGGACCTTCATCGTCCCCGTTGTTATTGTCATGAGCTCCTGTTCATCAGCAGTCAGGATATGACTGATTTTCGATGACTTTCTTGCATGGACAAAATCAACAACAGGCTCTGCACGATCACCCTCCATGTATTTTTCCCATAATAGCCGTTCATTCTCCGGCTCAGCAGGTTTTTTCCATTGAACAGATATCCTCAGATATTCTCCTGATGGCCGCTTTATGAACGTGTAGACCTGTTTCCCATAATCATGGAATATGAGATTCCCTTTTCCGAATGTGCATCCTGTTACTACCTGAACTGCATCAACCGCACATGAATTATTCTCAACGATCGCAACAATTTCCTCATCCGCAGCAGGGGTCTCAAACTCCTTCAGTGCCCTCATGGCAACCCTGAATCCGAGGGCGAGACCCGGACATGCATGTCCATGGAATTCTATAACATTCTCAAAGGTTTTCATATAGAAATTGTACACAAAAAAACTTTTTTTGAATAGATGAAGTCATATGAGAGTGAACGCTACAGTACTCATACATCATGCAGTACACTATTCCCGCAGGTTAAATCCTTGTTTCGGCCCTGACAATAATCGATTGATATCCTACCTGCCCGAGCTCGCGGGCAAGAGTAAGGGCATTATCAAACTTTCGAAAGTCACCAATTCTCACCCGGTAATATACCTCACCTGCTATCACTGTTTCCTGAATATAAACATTACTATATGAAAAACTCAAAGCCTTTTTCAGTCTGATGGCATTGATGTTACGTTTAAATGAAGCGATCTGAATTGCGAATGGCCCCGATCTGTCCAATCGACCCCGGTTATTCGAGCCAGCTTGATATATGCCTCGTGAACAAGTCCCGACGTGTTCAGCGTTTCTGCAGGACGCATCCTGACCAGGCGGCCAACGTGAATTTACTAGGCGCCCACCTGCTATGCGGCCGCGGCTACGGTATGGGTGCGGCCCGCGGCGACGCTCGATTTTCGCTAAGCGCCAATGGGATGTTTTCGCATGTAAACGGAGCAATCTCTGGGCAGGCATTCATTTCGCATCTTCCAGCTGCCGGGGCGCCGGTCGAGATGATCGATAGCGGCGTGACCGGCGTGGTCGTGCGTCGCGATTTTTCC
>JBFGJU010000012.1:0-18261 GCA_041577035.1 Thermodesulfovibrionales bacterium
GTGGGATTTCGGATTTTGGATTTGCGATTGAAAATTGAATCGATTTTGGAATTCGCCTGCCTGCCGAAGGCAGGGATTCAGAATTTTTATTGATTTTTGCTTTGCGATTGGGTAGGCAGGTATCATAACACGGTAATGGGATTAACATTATGATAAAGAAAATTGATCATCTGGGAATTGCTGTCAAGTCTATTGATGAAGCTCGTACATTTTATGAAGAGGTGCTGGGGCTTGTCTGTGAAAAGGAAGAGGTCGTAGCATCCCAAAAGGTGCGGACCGCTTTTTTTACGGTGGGAGATATTCACATCGAATTGCTGGAACCCATGTCTGATGACAGCCCCATTGCCGGATTTCTGAACAAAAAGGGGGAGGGTTTCCATCATATTGCGTATCGGACCGATGATATTGACGAACAATTGGAAACCGCCCGGGAGCATGGATGCACGCTGATCAATGAGACGCCGATTGAGGGTGCCGGCGGCAAGCAGGTGGCTTTTCTGCATCCAAAGAGCACGTTTGGTGTGCTCACAGAGTTTTGTAAAAAAGGCATTTCCTGAGGAGGAATAATCGTGCAGCATGGTGAAGATAATCTGAAAAAACTTGAATCCATGAAAGAGAATGCCTTTCTCGGCGGAGGCGCCAAGAGAATCGAGACCCAGCACCGCAAGGGAAAGCTCACCGCGCGGGAGCGTATTGATCTGCTCCTTGACGATGGTTCGTTTGAGGAATTCGACTTGCTGATGACCGGCAGGGCCGGCCAAAGTTCCGGGCTTGGCGAATTTCCCGGAGACGGGGTGATTACCGGGCACGGCACTATTGACGGCCGCGAGGTCTTCATATTCAGCCAGGATTTCACGATCGTGGGCGGGGCGCTCGGAGAGGCCCATGCCCAGAAAATCTGTAAGGTCATGGATCATGCTGTGCGGGTCGGAGCACCCATCATCGGCCTGAACGATTCCGGCGGCGCCCGTATCCAGGAGGGGGTTGAATCCCTCGCAGCCTATGGAGAAATTTTTCACCGCAATGTCCAGGCAAGCGGCGTGGTGCCGCAGATATCATGCGTCATGGGTCCCTGCGCCGGCGGCGCGGTGTACAGCCCGGCAATTACGGATTTTACTTTTATGGTAGAAAATACCTCATACATGTTCGTCACGGGACCCAACGTTGTCAAGACAGTTACCCATCAGGATATCACAGCAGAAGAACTGGGCGGGGCCATGGCACACAGTAAGAAAAGCGGTGTGGCACATTTTGCTTTCCCCAATGATATCCTCTGTCTTCGGGAGGTGAGGCGGCTGATCAATTATCTGCCTTCAAACAATCGCCAGCAGGCGCCGATTCTTGATCTGAGGGACCCTATCGGGCGCACAGATCCGGCCCTGGATTATCTGGTTCCTGCCAACCCGAACCAGACATATGACATGAAGATCCTCATCACCAGCATTCTTGACGGGGCTGAATTTCTGGAGATCCATCCCCATTTTGCTCGAAATATAATCGTTGGCTTCGGTCGTCTCGGCGGACAGACCATCGGTCTCATTGCCAACCAGCCTGCGGTGCTGGCCGGGGTCCTTGACGTGCATTCTTCGGGAAAGGCCGCCCGGTTCGTTCGTTTCTGCGATGCCTTCAACATCCCGCTTGTCTGCCTTGTGGATGTACCGGGTTTCATGCCCGGGCCGGAACAGGAACATGGCGGTATCATCCGGCATGGGGCAAAACTGCTCTACGCCTTTTCAGAAGCAACGGTGCCGCGGATAACGGTCATCATCCGAAAGGCGTATGGCGGCGCGTATGATGTCATGAATTCCAAGCACATCGGATGCGACATGAATTTTGCCTGGCCGGTTGCGGAAATAGCCGTGCTCGGTCCCAAAGGCGCTGCACAGATAATATACCGCAAGGAGATTGAGGAGGCGGCAGACCCCGAGGAGATGCTTGCCCGGAAAACGGAAGAATATCGGATACAATACGCTAATCCCTTTATGGCAGCCAAAAGGGGATTCATAGATGACGTCATCAATCCGCGTGATACACGGCACCGACTGATCCGTAGCCTCCAGTTTCTGGAAAACAAGCGGACAAAACGGCCGCAGAGAAAACACGGAAATATTCCCTTGTGAAACTGGTGTTTCGATGCGTACGGAAGAGAATAGTTATGTTGCATGCAAGAGGTAACCATGTTTGAAAAAATTCTTATTGCCAACCGGGGTGAGATTGCAATCCGTATAATCCGGACCTGCAGGAAGCTGAATGTTAAGACCGTTGCGGTGTATTCGGATATTGATGCGCGTTCACTCCATGTCCGGGAGGCAGACGAGGCTGTTCATATCGGACCGTCGCCTTCTCCCTCCTCATATCTTGTTCAGGAAAAGATCATCAAGGCTGCGATTGCTCAAAGCTGCCAGGCCATTCATCCGGGATATGGATTTCTTTCGGAGAATTCAGCGTTTGCTGCAGCCGTGGTCAAGGCGGGTTTGGTATTTATCGGGCCGTCATCGGAAGTGATCGAAGCCCTGGGAGATAAGATTTCGGCCAAGAATATCGCAATGAAAGCAGGGGTGCCTGTAGTGCTCGGTCACAACCTGCCTATTGTTGACCTTGAAGAGATCAGGGCGCTTGCTGCTGAGATCGGGTATCCCGTTCTGCTCAAGCCGGCGGCCGGAGGCGGCGGCAGGGGGATGCGCATTGTCGCCGGGCCTCATGAACTTGAATCCGCTCTTCAGTCAGCGCGGGACGAGACCCGCAAGGCATTTGGCGACGACAGAATTTTTCTGGAGCGATTTATCACCACTCCACGCCATATTGAGATCCAGATCATTGCTGACCAGCATGGAAAAGTCGTCTCTCTCGGAGAAAGGGAATGTTCAATCCAGCGTCGTTACCAGAAGGTCATCGAAGAGGCGCCCTCCATGGAGGTGGATGGGGAACTCAGAAGCCGTATGGGCGAAATGGCCTGCGCCCTTGCCCGGGAGGCAGGATATTCCAATGCGGGAACCGTGGAATTCATCATGGATGACCGGAAGAACTTCTTCTTCATGGAGATGAACACGAGGCTTCAGGTGGAGCATCCGGTAACCGAGATGGTGACTTCCCTTGACCTGGTCGAGCTGCAGCTCAGGGTGGCGGCAGGAGAACCTCTGCCGATCTCGCAGAAGGATGTCTCAATCAACGGCTGGTCCATAGAGGCCCGGATCTGTGCGGAGGATTCTGCCCGTAATTTTCTGCCGTCTACCGGACTGATCACCAGGTACTCAAATCTCAGGGGCGAAAATATCAGGCTTGACAGCGGGATTGAGGCCGGCAGTTTTGTAAGCGTCTATTACGACTCTCTCCTCGCCAAGGTGATCAGCTGGGGTGAGACGCGGGAAGCTGCCCGAAGCACCCTGATTAATGCCCTGAATCGATACCATGTCGAGGGCGTGACTACCAATCTGGATTTTGCAAACTCCATACTCAACCACCCTGCCTTCATCAAGGGCGAGCTTTCAACCGGGTTCATTGATGAATACTTTGAGGAAGGCGAGGCCAGAATCGACCCGCCGATGGAGCAGCTTGAAGCCATGATCATTGCCTCGACCACCGTGTATCATAACCGTAAAAACCTGGTCCGTGAATCGTTAAAACCGATGGCTGCAAAAGTCGGGATGTCTCACAAGCCGGCTCAGCAGCACCGTTATGTTGTCAAAAGCAATAAGAATATCTTCGAAGTTGAACTGCAGGGACAACTCTCATCCCCGGACTGGAGTGTCAGGGTAAACGGCAAAGACCATGCTGTCGTTGCTCCGGTTTTTGAATTCTACAGACGACGGCTGAAACTGTCGATAAACGGCGTGAATCAATACTTCAGGCTTCAGTACCGGCAGAATTTCATTTGGGCCGCACATTGCGGCATCTCCCGCATCCTTGAGATATACACCCCACAGGAGTGGGAATTGGCCCAATACATGCCAAAGGAGAAGAAAGACGTCAGCGTAAATGTGCTTCTTTCACCCCTTCCCGGCATGGTAGTCAGTATTCTGGTCAATAAAGGCGATCGTGTCTACCGCGGCCAGGACCTGATTGTCATCGAATCCATGAAAATGGAAAGTGGCGTGTCCTCCCCCTGCGACGGGGTCGTGGAAGATGTGGCTGCTACTATCGGCAAAGCCGTTGAAACTGATGAGGTTCTCATCACATTCAAGACCTGATCTATTTATCATTGAACAGTTGGCTAGTAATAGTCTCGCAAAAAGTCCGGGAAAGCCCTGCATGTCATTTTTACATAAACAAAATTTTTACGGTTGATAAAGAAGTCTTTTCAGGAGATATGCTGTTATGCCATATGAGACCGGAAAAACGTGTAGCAACAATTATGGAATGAATCGATTATTATGAAAAGTAAATCATATATATATATTAATTTAATAGGCAAATTAATCTTATTTAATTGACATTATATCGATACGATTATGTAATGGAGGTATAAGATTTAACTGGATAATCGAAGCCGTTCTCTCTGTGGGGCGGGAAAAGGGATCAATTGATAAGAGCCGAACTGTTGAAAGAATGAACCTCTGATGAGTTTGGCTTTATTATACTCTTATGGTTATGGAGGACTGAAAAATGCCATTTTATCTCAAAGAGTCGGATATTCTTCCGCAGGTTGCCGGACTTCAGTCTGTGCTGATTGTGCCGTGCCGGTTCTGTCCTGCAGCGAGCCTGGCGGTGAGGGAGAAGAAGCCTTATATTGAGCTGTTTCGGAAGTTCCTGAGTACAGCGGCTTATGATTCGTTTATTCAGACCCAGAAGCGTCGTCTTACAGATGAAGGAATTAAAACAGCCGTCTTTGACAGCAAATTACCGCATCACTTTGTGGCTTGTATGTGGACGTCCGGACGTCGAAAAAAACTTGCGAAACGTGCGGCGGAGTTTGAAGGCGTATTGGTTATGGGATGCGATGCAGCGGTTGAAACTGTGCGTAACTCTATCAGATCTACTGATTGCCGGGTGATCCATGGTATGGAAAACGAAGGCATAATGAACGTCCTTCCGCATGTGAGTTTCCCGTTCAACATATCGCTTGAGGTGCAAGGCATAACTTCCGTAATAACGAAAGCGTCAGAACAATAGCAAGAAAGAATAAACGTCCTAACAGTACACTTACAGTCATACGTGTCTGAAGCCACGCCGCTGAAGCGCTCTTTCAACATTACAATCGGCAATACGCACTGTTTGAAGTCCGAGACATCCATTTAACCTGCTAGCAATCACTTTTCAGAAATGTAAAAGTATCACTATTACATTGAAATATTTTGCCGTAGGAGTATACTGAAGATTAGAGAGACCAGAATTTTCAAAGAATATTTGTACGTGTAGAAAAACAGAATGAAACAGAACTGCTGGGAATTCAAGAAGTGTGGCAGAGAGCTTGGTGGAAATAAGGCATTAGACTTAGGTTTATGTCTAGCTGTTATTGAAAGCTCCTTAGACGGTGTCCACGATGGAGAATTTGGCGGCAGGGCATGTTGGGTTTTAGCTGGGACTAAGTGTAACGGGGATATTCAAGGGACATTCGCCCAGAAATATAAAGAATGTGAGAAGTGCAATTTCTATCAGTATGTCAAGAAACAGGAAGGAGATGACTTTTTGCCGACGGCAACACTTCTCAAAAGAATTGAGGCTCACAATAGCCCATAATTATCAGAACATTTAACTCTTCTTTCCTATACACCGCACTTAAAACTTCCTGCATACGGAAGAGTATAGACGGAATTACGCAATATTATGGGTAAAGAGAAGTCTGGATATCAGGCAAATACTCTTTCTTTGGATTTCACTGTAAGGTATTCAATAATTGTCTTGTAGTTTTCAGATCTATGAGGAAAAGTACATAAGGAACAGTCTTTTATTTTGACATCATTCACCTTAATATATCGCGGTTTTCCAAGACACGTGGCAAGATACATAGGGCAATAGCAAAAGAGGCAGTTGAATTCGTCTGTAATTAAATCATGGCAGGGGAAGTATTCACATTGACTGTTGCAGAAAAACTCAGAACTTCTGGTTTCTCTTTCGGTACCTGTTCCCATTTTGTACCCCTCTTGTCTACATTTTCTAACTATATCGTGACAAAGTGAAGGTAAAATTCACATTGGCAGAAGAAGGATGGAATCTCCACATTTGACCAAATACAGAGAACAACATTGCTTCCTATAAACCGCAACTTTAAAGACTACTCGGGGGTGTATATTTCAAATGGAAATACGCAACCTTCAGAATTGACTTCATCTACAACTAAACAGGTATCGTTAATGGAGACTCTTGTGTATTACTTCTTAAAACAGACAACCTTCCCATCAAGAAACTTCTGCATGTTTCAAACAGAAATGCTGTCATACATATGTCACGAAAGATAAGCTTTCCATGCGTTTGTCTCCAAATAGTTCATTTCCGATTGAAGAGCAATCATTACTGTAATAGGTGCCATTATATTTCTATCCTACCCTTTACGACTGCTGTCAGTTGCCAATCCATTCCATCAAGCATTATTCATTTTAAATCCTTTCTTTTGCCTACGGTACAGGTGTAATATGATAGTATTCACCAATGTCTTCTGCTTTTATAAAGCTGCGAACCTTGGAATCACGAATAATATAATATAATCGGATTTTACCTACGTAACCTCCCATTCTGTTTTTTGCATTGAATGATATATATCCTCCGTACCCATGCCCTCCGTACCCATATGTACGCTCTCTCACGAATTTCCTAAACCCCACTACTTTCTGTGGGGCCTCAATTTTCAGGTCTCCAATACTGTAGGGATCAAATAGCGTCTCATTCAAATGGTCTTTGAGAATTTGTTCATAATCAAGCGGATAACCCCCGTAATCCAGAGATCCTAATTCTTCCAAGGTCGGTCTGTTATATGGTACAGCACATCCCTGCACTAGACTCACCATGACAACTACTGATACTATTACCAACAACTTGGCAATCTTCCCCATTTTGCCCTCCTTCTCCTGCCATGTATTAAATGACATTATAATGAACACTGTTCACAATGTTAAACGATGTTTTACAGTGTCACGTCATTGCTCTCCACATTCCATATACCGAACGTAACGTTCAACAGCTCTCCCCTTCTCGGTCGTTCTGTCTGATGACGTAGCGATGAATACGGCTGTGTCCGAGGATCCCATCTCTTCACCTTCGTAATGGAGGGTAATCCCCCTCGATGGTCACATCCGGACTCGTCACCTCCATGATATGCCCTCTTTCAAGATGTATTTCGGGTCTCTCGATACCTTTCAGATGAATCGCTTTATCGATTTTCCGCTGCTCATGGTACTCTCCACCTGCCACTTCAACCGTGTCTCCATCCTCTGCATCTCTCAGCGCGTCGCCTACCGTCCGGTAATCTCCACCCACCGTAATTGTTTTGCCGAATGCGTTGCTTGGAGAATCTGCTGATACCTCAATAAAAAAGGAAAGCATACAGAGCGTAATGAATATCTTCCCGTCAGCCTTAGCAGCCTCTCGATGTGCGCACTCTCTCTTTCCGCACCATGACAGGACATACATCTTCGTCCCAGAAATTCACCTGACAGTCAAGACAGGTGAGGCACTCTCTCGCGTCAATTCCTCCGCCTGCCGTGATCGCCTGAGGAGAGCACTTCCTCGTACAGATCTTGCAGTGACTGCAGAAGTCATACCTCTTCATCTTTATCAGTGGAATTTTCCGTACCATCGAAGGAATTGCAAGAGCGGCACCGAGGGGACAGAGATAACGGCAGAAGCTCCTGTAGATAATGACCGATCCAGCTGTAAGAATGAAGAAGTATAGGTTGAAGTACCACTCCCGTTTCCATTTCAGGACAAGGGTACGGAACGGTTCTACCTCGGTGAGGTACTCCGAGAGCATAAAACTCTCAAAGGAGACTCCAAGAATGATCAGAAAGATGCCATACTTGAGGTATATCAATCTCAAGTGAATCCCCTCTGAAAGCACGAACTTCACTTTGGGGAATACCCTGTCGCGAAGGACATTAAGGAGCTCAAGCAGAGCACCATAGGGGCAGAGCCAGCCGCAGAATACACCCCTTCCCCAGAAGATGAGGGTGACGAGGATAAATACAAAGGAGAGAAAAATAAAGGGCTCAAGCATGTACAGTTCATCGAGGGGAAAGCGGAATCCCTTGAGTGAATTCACGAAAATCACAATGTTCGTTGTGGTGGGCTGTGCCTTCAGTACCAATCCGACATAGAGAAAGGAGATGGCGAGCACCCCATACTTTACCGTGTTCAGCATCTTTTTCCGTTGTGCAAGGCTGTCCCTGAACAGCATGACCACAAGAATGACCAGAAGAAAGAGAGAGAACAGAAGGATATCCCCCATCTTCTGCTGCCATATCTGAATCCAGAGTGGGGTGTCGCTAAGATCACCAAACTGTATCGGCGCCGTTTCTCTCATTTACCCACCATCTCTGAATCAAGAAACCTTTCAGGCACCTCATACTCTGTACTGAAAGACTTGAACTCCCTCCTGAACCCCATCGTCCGGTAAGGCAACACCGCGGAAAATGTAAAGGGTCTCGTCTCTTTAAAGTCCTTGCCCCGTATGATAAAAAGACCTCCCTCCTTCATCTGTGGCGCGCCCTCGGCCTGAATCTGCAAGAGAATCCTGTAATCCTTATCCCTGAATACGCACATCCTGTCCTGCTGCTCAAGGTGAAATCTGTCAAAGACACCACCGCGGGCAAATCCCGAATCCTTGAACGACCCCTCCCCCTTTGAGAATATGGCGATGGCTGATTCACCCTTCTTCAGTCTTTCCATTGTCTCGCGGTATAGCTTCGTTCCCAGAATATTCCTCCCGATCGATGGAGAAAGAATTAGGGCAAAGTAGACATCAAGATACGTCTCCTTTCCCCCTATTCCGAGATCATGAGCCATAATGCTGATCCGCTTGATTGCTCCAATCTCCAAGAGTTTTTTCCATGAGAGCGGGACAAAGTTCTATTTGAGTTTCCGCAGTGATTGATCGTCAAATTTCAGCATCCCCGTCAATGAGGCGACCTTTCTCGCACTCCTAAGGATTATTGCGTTCTGGACCACTGCCGTAATGGTTGCTCCTGTAATCGCATCCATTGATATCCCCTTCCCGACAGACAACCCCTCTGTGATACTCTTCCCCCTATATTGTTCCATGAATTTCTGATAGTTTTTCTCCTTAAGACCAATAAGGACAATCGGTTCGGAATGGAAGATCACCTTCGCGCCTGTGAGGAGACCTTTTCTGTCCATGCCGATCAGTGTCTCCAGATGCTTCCCTGAATATCCGATCAGTTTTTTCGTCCATTGTTTGGAAAGAAACACATATCCCACGAGTGTGTCCTCACGGTATGCCTCCCAGTACCTGTCCTTATGTGTAAACTGGTCAGCCTCGATAACATCACTCAATTCATAGGAATATCGGTGTTCAAAGAATTCCCACTGACCATATCCCTTCGATGAGAAACAGATGCCAGTGAACAGCAGTACAACTGTGAATACTCTATTCATCGCCGTCCTTTCGATTCCCAGCTGTTCAGTTAACTGTAAAGTGGGACTGACCTGCCCTACATCATTATACAACATGCTTAGTTAGGTTCAATGAGATTGTTGGATATAATGATTTCGGATTGGAAGCTGCAATATTTAGCTGGATCAGAGATTCTTAATAACAGGAAGAAAGCGATTTTTCCAGATAAACACTTACAACCGGAAATCCTCAGTTTTTCTTTTCTTGAAAATTGTATAGTTGCAGATATTCATTAATTGACATCCTTTTTCATAAATGACTCCTTTGATTCGTCATGTGTGAATCCGATGACATTGAAGGCGGAGACCGAATGAGAAAAGCCTTTTAAATGGAGCGGCTCCAGAGGCTCCGCATCGATGAGGTCTTCTATGCTGCTCAGGACTTTCTTGCTGATGAGGATCTGCCCCCCCTTTGCCTCGTCGCAGAGCCGGGCGGCCAGGTTGGGGACTGTGCCGATAACGCTGTAATCCCAACGACCTTCGGACCCAATGGTGCCGATGGTCGCATAGCCCTGGGCTATGCCGAAGCCGCAGTCCAGTTGGTAACCGAGTTTCTCCCAGTTTTTCCCGAGATCGACAATTTTCTCCCGCATCGCCACAGCCATCAGGACGGCGCATTCAGAAGGGTTTGGCACTTCATTCGGAGCATTAAAAATGATCATGAACCCGTCACCAGCAAAGTGCTCGATGGTACCCTCATATTGCAGAATAATTTTGACCATCTCACAATGGTACTCTTGCAGAGCTGACATGACATCCTCGGGCTCGGACACTTCAGCAAAAGCGGTAAAGCCGCGAAGGTCAACAAACACTACCGAAACCTCTCTCCGGACAGCCTCCTTTAGAGGATTCTCTCCATCATGGGCCAGGACCATTTCGGCTATTTGCGGGGACAGGAAACATTTGAGTTTACCGACGCGCTCGAGTCGGGCCACCTGGTCCTGCACCTGTTGCTCAAGCGTCTTGTCCCTCTTCTTGGGCCTCTTCTCATTTTTCGTTTCCTCCGTTGGCCCGGAGAAGATTTTTTCAGATTCATCAATCATGCTCTGGATAAGTCGATGTGCTCTTCTCGTAATGACCACGATAGTCGCCGTGAAAAACAGGATAATAACGAAAGTCATCATCGCACGCTGCAGCCTTTCCTTTGTAATCACTTCTTTTGTCATGGATTCAATTTCATCAGTGGAGACGAAAGAAGCAACTTTGAAGGCCAGTTCCGAACCGCCAAATTCGTAATATTCCTGACCCGTGATGATGTAATGGTCCTCCAGATCCTTGAGCAATGCCTCTGCAGGCAGAAGATTCAGATCACTGCTCGTAAGTATTTTGGAACTGTCCCCCATGACGAGTGCAATGAGCCGTCCGCGATATATTCCCTGCGAGTCCACAAGGAACTCGTCGTCTATGGGGGAGGCAAGCATGAGCGTAGCCAAAACTGCACCCTTTGCGTTTGTCACAGACTCCGCTGCGGTAAGATAGGGAACTCCGTCGAGCGTAGTTATAAAGCTCTGATCATGACTTCTCTCGAGTAGATACGAGTCTGGACGGAGAAGTGAGGCTGGAAGTTTTTCCTCACTGCTCCGGTAGACCTCTCTCACCCTTTGCTTCGCGTCAAGGAGGAGGGTGTGGCGTGGCCGGGTGAATGTGCCAAGAGCTGAAAGTCTGGGCAGCCAGGGCGGTTGTTTTTGCCAGTAGTTGATGTGAACTATGTCTTGGGAAGACCAATTCTGCCTTGTGATGTATGCCCTTAACTGTGTCTGCTCCGCGAGTACCCGTACCAGCTGGTTATGGGCAGCTACGTAGCGGTCCAAGTTCAGGCGGTCTTCGAGGGCCTCCTGACTAAGCTTTTCGGCCAGTTGCTGTTGAAATATCTTTCTCAGTTCAAGGGTGTGCACATGATTAAGAACAGCCCAGACCGCAAAACTGCCCAGAACTATCACGATGACGACCAGCATGGTCGAGGATATGCGGCGGAAGGGGTAACGGGCTTTTCCTATTTTCACGGGAGGTCCTCGTTACTCAGGTTCTCCGATAAGCTCGTTATCCTTGAATTTCCATCCCGCCTGTCTCAGATCGGAAGCAGGAATGATACCATACGCAGGGTCGACCGTTTTCACATGTTCCAGAAGATACTCCACGAGACGCTCTGCATGGGGGTTGCGAGCTTCCGCATTGTCCCATAACGTGAGATTGAATGTGCGATAAAGGGGATACTGACCCGAGATAAGCTTCGAAGACACTTCCGGGCTGATGCCATTGATTTTCAGCGGCTTTACTTCACCTCTGTCTTTCATTTCGCGCGCCATCTGCATAACCTCATAACCTATGGCCGACGGATTGGCACCGACGAGGTGAATCATGTCAGTAATGGCTCCCACTTCCTGGAGTTTGGGGCTGAAGAGGTCCTTATTGCCAAGCAGGAGTTTCCAGTGTCCGGGCCTCTTCTTGCAGTGGCGCCGAGCAATCACTTGAATTGGAACATTCATTCCCGGTTTGCCCTTTGAGTCATTGAGTTCTGACCAGCGGCGGATTTCTCCGCGGAATATCTTCCGGGCCTGTTCGATCGTGATATTGTCGATGGAATTTTCAGGGTGCACGAGAAGTGCCAGAGACATAATTCCCACGGTATGGAATTTCAGACCGGGCAGGCGGTCTGTTTTTCCTGGAGGGCAGCAGAACATTCCGATGTCAACCTGTTTGTTTTTCAGCATTCCTGCAGTAAGACCACACGTGCCCCTGGTCAGCACGATCTTTAAATCATTTTCTTTTCCAAAGAGTTCTATAAGGGGGCGGAGTGCCTGGTGGACCTGCCGATTGAAATGGATAATAATGTCGGCCTTGCCAACGGACGATTCATACTGGATTGGCTGATGTTTCCAGCTCTCAGGCATATCGAAAGTCACGGAAGGATCTGAGAACGCTTCACCTGCTTCGTTTTCAGAGGCTTCTATTACGGAAAGCGAGCAGATTATGATGAAAAGGGCCAGAACTGACGTTATGCGTTTCATCAAACTCATTACATTACCCTCCCTGTATCAAGCAAAAGCTCGAGCAGAATGACACAAAATTGCTTTTCTTGGCACCTGTTTATTTTTTCGGCGATTCGGCTTTGCGATATTAAACCGGCCATTTTCCATCCCTCATACTATTTATGGCCTTTTCAGAAAAACGAGTTTTTTCTCTATTAATATTGATTTACTTTTACGCCCCTAGGCTATTGAAATCAGAATCACACAGAATGCCTCAAAATGTCAATTTATTAATTCTCTTTAGTAACTAACATAATATTTCAAAATTGGCTTGACACTTCCTCCTACGCACTTGAAAAACAGTACCCCATGTTGTATATTTCAAACAGTATTTTGTTCGATAAGATTTGTCACATTAATAGTTATCTACAAAATGAAATGAAATCAGTCAGAAAACTAATCATATTATTATCAGTTTTATTTTGCTTATCAATAAGTGGGTGCACATATAAAAAGTCAGCCGTCATATCCACATTTTTTATTACTGGCATCGTGTATGACCAGCATACTAAGTTGCCCATAAAAGATTGCGAAGTTAGTTTTATCGATACAGGATATGATGAAAGTAAGAGTAAAGAACAACAGAAAACACTCTTTGGCAAAAGTAACGAAAGTGGAAAAATTGATATTAATACCAACTATCCGTGGGGTTATACAACGGGTCCATTTCATACTACACAGGGGGACGAGACATTCTCGCTTGAATTTGTAAAAGAAGGATATGCTTCACAAAAATGGGATTTTAATGGAAAGGAGCTAAAAGAAGATTGCACGACAGTAGAAGTTAACCTCGGTGAAATTTTCCTTCAACCAGCCGAAAAATAAACTTTAGATAAATCGTATTGACAAATATTCTCATCTATGATAAAAAAGTGCATAATTTGTTGGGGGTACGACCTTTTAAAGGGAGGAAACAGGCATGAAAAAAACTTATTTTTATTACACGGTATTCGCTGTAGCCGGGATATTAATTGCCTCGGAAACGGTCTATTCGGGTATTCCCGGCAGGCCGCCACTCTCTGTTCCGACCCTTGGAGAGTGGGGGATGATCGGGACAGCCGCAATATTGGGCATCGCCGGGTTGTACAAGATATTCAGAAACAAATAACACATCCACCGGAAGGAGAGCACTCTGAAAAGCACCATAGCCTTTCATTTTATATTAATCATCTCACTGGTCTTTCTTCTGTATGAAAAGGCCATGGCTACCGTAGCAATACCGCCCCCGCCAATCCAGGTTCCGACACTGAATGAATGGGGAATGATCGGGACAGCCATAATGCTCGGAGCCGCCGGGGCATATTCCATCTTCAAGCGCAGGTAAATGATTTATTTTTTCACACTGAAGCATGGAGGGTTTACGTTCCAGGCACGCATTTTTTTGCGCTAGAAGATAGTAATGATGAACAGAATATCTCGCCGTCTCTTTCTTAAATTTTCCCTAGGTGGAGGACTAATAGCCTCTTCCGGTTACATCTTTAAGACCGTACTTTTTCCTTCGCAGGTCACTCCCGATGAAACCAGAACTCTCTCTGCGTATCTCGATACCCTCATTCCCCCTGATGTAACCCCCGGGGCAGTGCAGCTCAAGGTCCCTGAAATGATTATCTCCAAATCCACATCCGACAGGAAGTATAGAAGACTTATCAGAAAAGGCTGCCGCTGGCTTGACGCACAGGCCGGGTATTTCAATGGGGATAGCTTTGCTTCGTTGGATGAACACAACCGTCAGGAGATTATAAAGATTGCCTCTGAAGGGGAGCGTGACTCTCTGCAGGGAATCTTCTTTGAACGGACTCGCCTTGACGCCTTTTTCTATTACTACGGCACCGCCAAGAGCTGGAAAGGTCTGGGCTACAAGGGGCCTCCGCAGCCGTACGGTTTTCCTGATTACACGTCTCCTCCGGGAGAAATTACATGACTGAAAGGGCTGATTTTGACGTCGTAATTGTCGGAGCGGGTCCCGGAGGAGGGACCTGCGCATGGGCGCTTTCATCGTACGGCTACCGCGTGCTGGTTCTCGAGGCCGGTCCAGCGTATAATCCCCACACGGACTACCTGCTTGATAAGCCCGAATGGGAACAATTCAAATTCCCCGACCGCGCTCAATACAAAGGGCGTTACTCCTACGGTACGATGCAGAAGCTTGAGAGCCGCTGGGACAAGCTCCGCTCATGGAATCACATTCACGGCCGTTTCAATAAGACAGACCACCGAGACGTCTCTGGATACCACCACATGAGAGGGATCGGGGGAAGCACCCTGATATATTCGGGTGAGGCCCACCGTCTTCGTCCTGACTCCATGAAGATGAAGAGCCGGTTTGGAGTCGCGGCTGACTGGCCTATCGATTATCGAGAGCTTGAACCGTATTACTGCATCGCTGAGCAGGTTAGCGGGGTTGCCGGTCCTGATAACGATAAGGTTAGGTTCAGGAGTAAGCCCTATCCTCTTCCGGCTCATCAGCACAGCTATTCGAACGTGAGGATTATAGAAGGATTCCGGAAGCTCGGGATGAATATGGTGCACAATTCGGTTGCCATCCTCTCAGAGCCCTTCGATAACCGACCTGATTGTAACTACTGCGCAAACTGTAACAGAGGCTGTCCAAGACAGGACAAGGGCAGTGTCGATGTCACGTTTATGAAGAAGGCTGTTAACTCCGGATTCTGTACGGTCAGAACCGATTGCCAGGTGACAAGACTTGAGGCCGGACCTCATGACACCATTTCAGAGGTCCATTACGTTGACGGCAGCGGGAATGCCTATGCCGTCTCAGGAGGAGTTATCATAGTCGCCTGCGGAGCAGTCGAGACGCCGCGGCTGCTGCTGTTGTCGGAAAACAGCCATGCTCCGGACGGCCCGGGGAACGAGTTCGGTCATGTCGGACAGCACTTTATGGAGACAATTTCATGGGTATCCAGTGGGCTGCACCCTGAGCCGCTGGGCAGCTTCAGGGGTATATCTTCAGACAGTATCTGCTGGGATTTTAACGCACCGGATTCCATCCCCGGTGTAATCGGAGGATGCCGTTTTGCCATAGCCGCGTCTGAGGCAGAGCTGGTCGGTCCGATAAACTACGCCCAGAGGGTAGTCAAAGGCTGGGGAAAAGCGCATAAAGAAGCGATGAGACGCTCTTTTGGAAAGGTGCTCACCGTCTCCTCAATCTGCGAATCCCTGCCTAATGATAAGAACTTCATAGACCTTGCTCCGGATGAAAAGGATAGTTTGGGACAGCCGGCAGCCCGCATACATTCATATCTCGATGAAATGGCCTTACGCCGTCTCGAGTTTTCAGCAGACACTATTCGTGAGGCACTTCATGCTTCGGGGACTGAGGAGATCTTTGAAGAGTACGGCACCTATGACTTCTTCAGCTCAACGCATGTTTTCGGCACATGCCGGATGGGAGATGACCGCGACGAGTCTGTTGTAGACCGGTTCTGCCGAAGTCATCGGTGGAAAAACCTTTTTATCGTGGATGCCAGTGTATTTCCGAGTACGGGCGGAGGAGAATCACCCTGTCTCACCATAGAGGCGCTTGCCGTACGCACCTCAGAATACATAAGTGATCTGGTCAGGAAAGGGGAGCTATAGTAACGATTCCGCTATAATTTAAACGCATGACGTGACCAGAAACTGCCCGCCCAGTATGTCAGAAATATCATTATCATTCCAAACAGGAATGAAAAGATCATGCCAAAGATATCTCCCGTCCTTAACGTTCCCGATGTAAATACCAGTTCATCGGCGAGTCTGATAAGATCGTCACTCCTCCATCGCTCAATCTGAAAACCCGGAAAGAAGTGTGATGCAAATCGTGTTACTGTTATCGATCCGATCTCATAATAGTCCCCGGTGACGGAGATGAAAGGCGCGTAAGCTATCGGCAGGGATATACCAAACCACATACATCTCTGAAAAGATGGTATCTTCCCGTGACCCGCATAACGCAACAGAGGAACCCCGATGAAGACAGTGAGAAAATAAGGGAAAAATACAGTGAGCAGGTAGGTAAGGTCGTTGCCATGTGTTTCAAAGCCCGTCAGTCTCCCCGCATAGTCGGAGCCGACTGAAATAAAAGGGAACACCCTGCTGAGGAGAGCCGCTCCATATATCTCCGAAAGCTCCAGTCTGCTGACCTCTCCGCCTCCCAGGATGCAGCCAAAGGCATGAAACAGCTCGTGTATTGGTACATACACCCACCAGCCTGCCATAAAGGCAATTACTATCGTGACAATGAGGATGAGCCTCCTCTCCGCAATACTGGCTTTAAGTCCGATAAGATAATCTTGAACCGGCAGAAATAACGCCCGTCCAAGTCTCTTCAATGCTGCGTTCATATAATCTCCTGAATGATCTCTTCCCTGCACGCTCCCTGTGACACATTTAAATTACTCTTAAAAAGCGAAAGAGTATCTAGGCTGACAAGAGTTCTTCGATGGTGATTACGACGGATTCACTCAGTGCGGTGAGGTCATAGCCTCCTTCGAGGGCAAAGATATACGGGATATCCTTTTTTGCAGTCAGAATTCCTCTGACCACAGCCCGTATTCCTTCATTTGTGACCCGGATCCCTGCCAGAGGATCATTTGAATGCAGGTCATAGCCAGCAGAAACGAGTACAATGTCCGGATCGAAATTCGTAATAAGACCGGGAAGAGTGTCCTGATATGCGGAAAGATACTCTTTATCTCCTGAACCATGATACATGGGTATGTTATAGGTAAACCCCTTTCCCTTTCCGATACCACGCTCTGCATCACTGCCGGTTCCGGGATAATGCGGGTACTCGTGAGTGCTGAAATAAAGAACCGTGTCATCTTCTTCGAATATATGCTGGGTGCCGTTGCCGTGATGGACATCGAAATCAATAATAAAAACTTTTTCATATCCTGCTTTCTGCGCATGCCTCGCGCCCACTGCGATGTTGTTGAAAATGCAGAAACCCATGGCCCTGTCAGACTCCGCGTGATGACCCGGCGGCCTGACAGCACAGAAAGCCCGGTCAAGTTCCTTTTTTGCGCATCCGTCAATTGCGACTTTTACCGCGCCTGCTGCGTAGAGCGCAGCCTCTACTGAATCGTCTGATACAAAGGTATCCGCGTCAAAATATCCGGTAAAACTCAGTATCTTGTCAAAATACGAAGCACTATGAACCGCAACAATATCGGCCCTGTCAGCTTTTTCTGGTGTTATGTGCGTGATCTGTTCCCACATCCCGGATTTCTTCAGGGCCTCTGTAATAAAAACAAGACGGTCTTTGGATTCAGGATGACCAGGGGGCATCTCATGACGAAGGAACATATCGTGATATATAAAGCCGACCGTTTTCATTGAAAAATTGTATCATGCGGCTGCAAAAAAATGAAATAACAGCATTCTAACCGGTGAAAACAGTGTGCTTTTCTGAAGATTATCTATTACAATATAAACAGGAAACAATGGAAGACAGGGATATTAAATCAGGAGAATCAGTTGAGATTAGAGAGCGGCAGGAGACGAAAACGCCCGCGCAGTTCAGGGTATTTCTTCTCAATGATGATTATACGACCATGGATTTCGTCATTCATATACTTGAGACCGTATTTCATAAGAAATCAGTAGAAGCAACCCAGATTATGCTTCATGTTCATAAGAACGGCAAGGGACTCGCGGGCGTATATACGAA